>CALCTU010000203.1 GCA_937907045.1 uncultured Alphaproteobacteria bacterium | reverse complement strand
CTAGCGATCAATATTCTGAAGATGTAAGTAATACTAAAATTACAGTAACTCATGGTGATATTGCTGGTTTTGAATTAGTAATTACAAAAATGGCGAGTCAGCAGCATAGGTTACGTGTAGATGAAGAAGAATTTGTTGTTAATTTAACGTACCAAGATGCTGTTGCTGCAACACTGAGCGGTATATTAAAAAATGCAAACGGTGATAAAGAGGTTGTAATTGACAAAGGTACCGTTGCAGGGATTATAGAATGTATGAAAATGCAAAGGATGGAAACACATCTTAGTGGTGGATTGAATGTAGTTTCTGCACTTCCTCCTGCTATAATGGCTAAATAATTCTTTTACCTTGCCTCAGCGCGAGCTTTATGGAATAAACACGCCATAGAGTCGATTGCTTTTGAAGGTTAGTTTTATGACATTAGTGTTAAAGACATTACAAGAATGTGGTTCACTTAACAATAAGGCTGTGTTGCTGCGGGTTGATCTTAATGTGCCAATGCATCATGGACGAGTAGAAGATGCCACGCGTATTGAAAAACTGAAGCCTACTTTTGACTATTTATTAGATCAAGGTGCCAAAATTATTGTGGTTTCGCATTTTGGACGCCCAAAAGGGGAGTTTGATCGGGATCTGTCTTTGGCTCCTATTGCAGATGTGTTAGCAGATGTATTAAACCATGAAGTGAAATTTGCCGTTGATTGCATTGGTGATGCTGCCAAAGAGGCGGTTGACGGTTTAGAGTCAGGGGATATTTTGCTTCTAGAGAATGTAAGGTTTCATGGCGGTGAGAAAGCTAATGACCCTGAATTTTCTAAGGAGCTTGCTTCGTATGCGGATGTTTTTGTGAATGATACATTTTCATGCTCGCATCGTGCCCATGCGTCAATTGTAGGGGTAGCAGAGCATTTGCCTTCTGCGGCGGGGCTTTTGCTGCAAGAGGAGATTTCTTCGATTGAGTCGGTTTTAGATAACCCAAAAACACCCATGACCGTTATTACCGGTGGTGCGAAGGTTTCGACTAAGTTGGCGCTATTGCAAAACCTCATGAAAAAGGCAGATCATTTGGTGATTGGTGGTGCCATGGCGAATACTTTCTTAAAAGCCAAAGGTCATCCAATTGGGGTGTCATTATACGAGCCAGAGCTGGTGGATAAAGCCAGGGAAATTTTGGAGCAAAGCAAAAAATGCGATTGTAACATTATTCTTCCCAGTCAGGTGGTGGTTGCATCTAAATTAGAGCAGCGTGCTGAAAATAGTATATGCGATGTGGATGATGTTCCCAATGATGGTATGATCTTGGATATTGGTCCAATGGCTGTTCAAGCGATTGAAGCAGTGTTAGCATCTTCCAGTACGGTGGTGTGGAATGGTCCGATGGGAGCATTTGAATATAAGCCGTTTGATGCTGCTAGTGTGGCTATTGCTAGGTCAATTGCCTATTTAACAGGTAAGGGTAAAATTACATCTCTTGCTGGTGGTGGTGATGTGGTTGCAACCATTAAAAGTTCAGGATTGGCGGCACATTTCAGCTATATATCTACCGCAGGTGGGGCATTTTTAGAGTGGCTTGAAGGTAAAGAGTTGCCCGGTGTTGCAGTGCTTGTAAGTAAAGAAGGTGCAGATGCTAAAAAAGTGGTGAATTCCTAATTGTACTAAATATTTTTGTGGAATTGATAATTATACATAACTGACTTGCATAATAGCGTGTAAGCGAGTATATTGCGTCGCCTTATTAATTCTATTCCTGCAAGGGGACGCTATGTCTGAAGTCAAGCTTTCCAAGGTTGAAACCATTAAAGAAGAGAGTCAAGCTCTGCGCGGTAACGTTGCTGCAGAGATGGCGGATGAAAATCCGTATGTTTCGGATGCTTCATATGAGTTATTGAAATTTCATGGTTCATACCAAGGGTATAATCGTGATACTGCTACAGAGCGTAAGAAAGCTGGCCTAGAAAAAGAATGGGAGTTTATGCTGCGCATGAAATGTCCTGCTGGTAAGTTGACTGCTAAGCAGTATTTGGCGTTAGAAGTTATTGCCAAAAATTATGCCAATGACACACTGAGAATTACAACGCGTCAAACATTTCAGTTTCACTGCATCATTAAAGAGAATCTCAAGAAACATATTAAAGCAATTAATGAACTCATGATTACAACGCTTGGTGGTTGTGGTGATGTGGTTCGTAATGTCATGTGTACAGCAGCTCCATATAAAGATGCTAAGCACCAAAAGCTAATGGAAGATACCTTCAAGGTAAATGATTACACCATGCCAAAAACCAAGGCATTTGATGCATTGTGGATTAATGATGACGGGGATGTCACGCAAGCATCTAAAGACGAAGAAGAAGATTTATACGGCAAAACCTATTTGCCACGTAAATTTAAGATTGGCTTGGCTACTCCAGAAGATAACAGCATTGATGTGCTAACGCATGATTTGGGTATTGTACTTATTTATGAAGGCGATGAGTTGTTGGGATATAACCTTTACTTGGGTGGTGGTTTGGGTATGACCCATAATAAAGCAGCTACTTACCCACGCATTGCATCACCCATTGCCTTTGTGGAACCAGAAAATTTACTCAAAGGTGTTAAGGCTGTAGTAGAGCTGCAGCGTGATCATGGTGACAGAACCAATCGCAAGCATGCAAGGCTTAAATATGTGGTTGAAGAAAACGGTATTGATTGGACCAAAGAGACTTTTGCAAACTATTACGATGGCACGTACCATGAAGCAAAGCCGGTAGAAAAATTTGAAGTTGCTGACCATATGGGGTGGCATCAGCAAGGTGATGGTAAATGGTTTTTGGGTATTGTGGTTGATAGTGGCCGAATAGAAGATAATGAAAACTATACTATCAAAACCGCATTGCATGACATTATTGCAAAATATGAGATGGATATTCGGTTAACAGCTGACCAAAATATTATTCTTTGTGATATTGATGAGGCTGATAAAGGCGATATTGAAGCAACGTTAAAGCAGCATGGTGTGGTGTTGCGTGAAGATATGAGCGATGCGCATCGTTTCTTTCTTGCATGTGTGGCTATGCCTACCTGTGGTAAAGCACTTGCAGAGGCAGAACGTGTGGCTGTTCCTATGATCAAGCAATTTGAAGCATTAATGGAAAAACACGGGGTAGAAAAAGATAAAATTGCTATTCGGGTGACAGGTTGCCCGAATGGATGTGCCCGACCATTTGTTGGCGATATTGGTATTGTGGGGCGTACTCCCGATCATTATGCACTTTATATTGGTGGCGATTTTGAAGGTACTCGGTTAAATACAAAAATATTTGATCGTGTGCCATATGATCACTTGAAAGACGTTTTTGATCCAATGTTTGCACGTTATGCATCGCAAAAACAAGAACAAGAAGGTTTTGGTGATTTTGCAAAACGCATTGGTCCTGAGGTGCTTGCCAAAGAGGTAGAGGCATTACTTGGTGATGAACATAAATGGGCAAAGGCAGTTTAAGATAGATGTTACCCATTGCACTGGATTTGTCGCGTTTAACAATTGTACTGGTTGGTACCGCAGAAGGTCTGGCCAAAAGGCAGGATCAATTGCTGCGCCAAGGTGCAACCGATTTGCATGTATTTTCGTATCCTGATTTTCCAAGTGATGAACTGCTTGAGCGTACCAAGCTAATTTTGGGTGTGGATTTGGATGAACATGGTAATGCTAGGCTTGCAGATGTTGCAAAGCATCATAATATTATTCTTAACATAGAAGATGTTATGGAACATTGTGACTTTCATTACGCTAGTTTTATGCAGCGGGGTGATTTGTTCATTAGTGTCAATACATCCGGTAAAAGTCCTACACTTACGACTCGTATTAAAAATTATTTGGCCCAGATATTTGATGAGAAGTGGGAAGGGCGTTTAAATGAGATTGCTCAGCAGCGTTTGTCATGGCGATCGCAAGGGCTTGATTATAAACAAGTCATTCAAAAGAGTAATGCTTATATTGATGAAAGGGGGTGGTTGTCATGAGAAAAAACCAATTAAAAGGTAGAGATTTAGTAGAGTTGGCGGTTGCCGAATATGGCAACAAGTTGGTACTAATGTCTGCTTTTAATCCAGAAGATGTGATTATTTCATACTGGTTGTCTGAGATTGCACCAAATACCCCAATTTTATTTATTGATACTAAAAAGCATTTTCCTGAAACTTTGGCATATGTTGATCGAATCACTAAGCAATTAAAATTAACGAATGTTAAGATCTTAGAGCCTGATCCGCAGCTACTTATAAATAGTGATCCGGATGGTCATTTGTGGGAAGTGCAAGTAAATCGATGCTGCTGGCTTAGAAAGGTTGAGCCATTAGAGCGGGCTATTAAGGCGGGTGACTATAAAGCACTTATCACGGGACGTCGGCGTGGTCAAAATACAGACCGTATTGATGTGGAGTTTATCGAAAAAGACCCGCATGATCGCACTAAATATAATCCATTACTAGATTGGACACGTCTTGATAGAGATCAGTATATGATAGATCATGATTTGCCACATCATCCGTTATATCATTTGGGGTATTTGTCGATTGGTTGTGCGCCGTGTACTACGCCTGTTTACCGAGGTGAAGACGCGCGTGCAGGGCGTTGGCGCCATACAAGACTGACTAATGCTTCAGACGGTAAAACAGAATGTGGTCTTCACGTAGCTCAACATCAAGGATAATTTTTAGTTTTAAAGGTAATATATATGACAGATCAACATGAGCAGATGAGTCATTTGGATAAATTAGAGGCACAAAGTGTCTATATTTTCCGTGAGGCTTTTAATAAGATTCCAAAGCTGGGAATGTTTTGGTCGTTTGGTAAAGATTCCACGGTGATGATTCATTTGGCGCGTAAAGCGTTTTTTGGAAAAGTGCCATTTCCGCTCATTCATTGTGATACTGAGCTTGAGATGGATGAAGTATATGAGTATCGTGATCAATATGCCAAAGAATGGGGCATTGATCTTATTTCTGAAATTTGTCCACCCATTGAAACTACCGACCCTACCTTACCGCAGGCTGCAAGACTTGCTGCACGTAAGACCGGTGGTATTAAGCAAGTAATGAAGAAAATGCAATTTGGTGGTTTGTTTGCAGGAATTCGACGTGATGAAGAAGGTACCCGTGCAAAAGAGCGTTATTTTAGTCCGCGTGATGCTGAAAGCCAATGGGATGTAAAAGACCAACCACCTGAGTTTTGGGACCAATTTACGACCGATTTTCCTCCTGGAACGCATGTACGTATTCACCCGCTTCTGCATTGGACTGAGCTAGATGTCTGGCAATATGTGAAGCGTGAAAATATACCAATGGTGCCGCTTTATTATGCTAAGCCATATCATGAATTTGAGGGTAGGGATTTTGGTGGCAAAATGATGCGTTTTCGTTCATTGGGCGAAAAAGGCATTACATGGCCATTAGAAAGCAATGCAACAAATATCGATGAAGTCATCGAGGAACTTAAACTAACTAAAGTATCGGAGCGGTCTGGCCGTCCGATGGGAGCAGATGAAGATGAGTCAAGCTTTGAACGTCTCCGTGCAGACGGATATATGTAATTCACAAGATCAGGATACCGCTATGAGTGAAGAACGTGAGCAAATGAAGATTGTGATTGTAGGGCATGTGGATCATGGTAAGTCTACGCTTGTTGGGCGTTTGTTCCATGATACTGATTCGTTGCCTGATGGTAAATTTGAACAAATTCAAGCCATGTGCAAAAAACGTGGTATGCAATTTGAATGGTCATTCTTGATGGATGCACTACAGGCAGAACGGGATCAAGAAATCACCATCGATACAACTCAAATTTGGTTTAAGACCGAACAACGCAATTATGTGATTATTGATGCACCGGGTCATAAAGAATTCTTAAAAAACATGATCTCGGGTGCTGCAAGTTCAGAGGCAGCATTATTGATTATTGATGCCAATGAAGGGGTGAAAGAGCAGTCCAAGCGTCATGGTTATTTACTACATTTGCTTGGTGTGAACCAAATTGCGGTGGCAGTAAATAAAATGGATTTGGTTGGTTATTCACAAGAACGTTTTGATGAAATTGAAAAAGAATACCGTGCTTACTTAAAAGGTATTAATGTAGTACCTCAGCAGGTTATTCCAATTTCTGCACGTGAAGGTGATAATATTGCTAATCGTTCTGATTCTATGGATTGGTACAAAGGTCCGACTGTTGTTGAAGCATTAGATCAGTTTAAGCGTAAGCCAGAATCAATTGATTTACCACTTAGAATGCCTATCCAAGATGTATATCGTTTTGATGAGCATAAGCGTATTTTTGCGGGTCGTATTGAAAGTGGTCGCTTACAGGTTGGCGATACGCTTTTATTTTCTCCATCAAATAAAACCTCTACCATTGCATCCATCGAGTCTTGGCCTGAAGATGATGCGGTTAGCAATGCGTTTGCAGGTCAGTCGATTGGAGTGACATTGAGCGAACAAATTTTTGTTGAACGTGGTGAGATTGCAAGTCATATAGAACATGCTCCCATTTTAACCAATCTTTTTAGGGCACGATTATTCTGGTTAAATGATCGTCCGTTAGAAGAGGGTAGACGATTCACCTTGAAAGTGAATACTAGTGAATACCGGGTTGACGTACGTGAAATTGAACAGGTGGTCAGTACGGATGATTTATCTCACAATGAAGTCAAAACGGTTCAGAAGAATGATGTAGCTGAAGTTGTCTTCAAGGTACGAGGGTTAGCAGCTTTTGATGAGTTTGAAAAAAATGCGACTACCGGTAGATTCATGCTTATGGATGGCTACCAAGTAGTGGGTGGTGGTATTATTTCAATGGAAGGTTTTGCTGATCAGCGTGTAGCGGGTACACATCATGGTGAAGCAATTAATGAAGATATTATTTCACCTGCACGCCGTGCGATGGCCAACGGTCATTTGGGCGGGGTATTATGGTTCTCCGGTTTATACGCATCGGGTAAGTCAACATTGGCATTTGAGCTTGAAAAGCGTTTATTTGCTAAAGGGTACCAAGTATATGTACTCGATGGTGATAATTTACGTCAGGGATTAAGCCAAGAGCTTGGTTTTACAAAGCAGGAACGTTCTGAACATTTGCGCCGTGTAAGTGAGCTGGCATCGAACCTTGCTAAGGCTGGTATTATTGTGATTGTTGCAACCATTAGTCCGTATGCTGAAGATCGTAGAAGGGCGCGTAATGTAGTTCATGATAATTTCCACAGCGTTTATATCAATACAGATCTTAAGACATGTAAACAGCGTGACCAGCAAGGGCTGTATGCCAACAAAGAGATCAAAAACATGACTGGTGTGGATGATCCTTTTGAGGAACCAGAAAATGCTGACCTGGAAATTGATAATGCTAGCCGTTCTATTATCGAGAATGTGGATGCACTTGAAATATATGTAGAAGATAATCTTGTACGTCCAGTGAAGCAGGGTTTGTTCCAAACAGAATATGGTGCTGGTATTTAACACCAACCAATAACGTTAACATTAATAGATGAAATTATATGACCAGTTTAGGATTTGGGCTAAGTTTTGAGCAGCTTTATCACCGCGATGGATTGGTAGATACAGATGCTGCCTTTGTAGAATTTGTTAAAGACGCAGATGTTGAGCTATATAATCGGTTTGTAGAATTGCGAGCCAAGCCAGATAGTGTGGATAAAAAAGACCATTCTAACGTGCTGATTGACCTAGCACCGTATTTAGAGGATTTTTTAGCAAAACTATTTGGTATCGAAAAAGAGGCCAAAGCATTAGCAAAAACACATCATGAACTTGCAAATGTCTATAGTTGTAAGCGTTTATTTGTTCAGCGTCAGGCTGTCAAGAAGGTTAAGGAGGCGGAAGCCATTACCTTAGATGGTGAGAAATTGGCAACACAGCTTGAAAAACGCTTTGGTGAAGCGCTTACTGAGAAGTCTTTCTCTGCACATATAAATGCATGGTTAGAAGATAAAGATAACCATGAAGAAGAGCTGGTGTTGGCGTCTCAATATGCTTCGTGGGCGGTATTTAGTAAAGCAGGTAAAGAAAAGCATCAGTTAGGTGTGTTATTTAAGGTACCTAATAAGCTAGATTTTTTTAATTTGGTGCCAGTAGAGGTTGAGGTAGTCAATGGTGTTACCATTAAAAAATTGGACGAACATCACTTGCGTTACCGTGATGGTTTTAATCTTACCGACGATGGCGGTAGCCTAGAACAAGTACTCGATGATGCAAATTATTGTATTTATTGTCATAATCAAGGTAAGGATTCTTGTTCTACCGGATTAAAAGATAAAGAAGGTAATTATAAGCGGACCGTGCATAATGTTGGTCAAGCTGGTTGCCCATTGGAAGAAAAAATTTCAGAAATGAATACGTTAAAGGCCAGAGGTGTGTCCTTGGGAGCATTGGCGGTGGTTGCCGTTGATAACCCTTTATGTGCGGCTACCGGACATCGTATTTGTAATGATTGCATGAAGGGCTGTATTTACCAAAAACAGGATCCGGTGAATATTCCACGGACAGAGACGGGTGTGCTTACCGATGTGCTAAAGCTTCCTTATGGTTTTGAGATTTATTCGTTACTTACGCGTTGGAACCCGCTCAATATAGATCGACCATTGCCCAAAAAAGATAGTGGTTATAAAGTATTGGTGGCAGGTCTTGGGCCGGCTGGGTTTAATTTGTCTCATCACCTGCTTAATGACGGTCATACGGTGGTAGCAATTGATGGTTTGAAAATTGAGCCATTGCCAGCTAGCGTTAGCGGTGTTTCATTAAATGGTGAACGCAGTGCATTTGAACCAATTAAAGATATTGATGCTATTTTTGAGTCATTAGACGAACGCGTACTTGCGGGTTTTGGTGGGGTAGCTGAATATGGTATTACGGTGCGGTGGAATAAAAACTTCTTAAAGGTGATTCGACTGCTTTTAGAGCGCAGAGCACATTTTGCAATGTATGGTGGCATACGTTTTGGTAGTACTATTACCTATGATGATGTGAAAAAGCTAGGCTTTGACCATGTGGCATTGGCTATGGGAGCAGGACGTCCAACCGTGATTCCGATTCCCAATGCTATGGCCCGTGGTGTTCGTACGGCTTCAGACTTTTTGATGTCGTTACAATTAACCGGTGCTGCTAAGAAAGACTCTATCGCTAATCTAGAGCTAAGATTGCCAGTACTAGTGATTGGTGGTGGGCTGACTGCCGTAGACACCGTTACTGAATCATTGGCATATTATCCACGCCAAGTAGAAAAATTCCTTACCCGTTATGAAGCGCTTGTTGCTAAAAAAGGCGAAGATGCAGTCAAAGCAGCCTGGTCGGAAGAAGAGGCTGGCGTAGCGGAAGAATTTATAGAACATGCCATTGCCATTAGAGCGGAAAAACAAGCTGCACAAGAAGAAGGGCGTGATCCAGATGTGCTTAGCTTGCTTAAATCATGGGGTGGAGTGAAGATTGTTTACCGTAAAGGACTTGCTGACTCTCCTGCATATCGCCTAAACCATGAGGAAGTAGAACTTGCAATGGAAGAAGGGTTGGAGGTCTGTGAATACGTTACTCCGGTGAGTGTTGAGCTTAACAAATATGGCCATGCAAAAGGTTTAAAAGTATCGGTGAAAGAAAACCCAGATGCGGAAGCTGTTTATAAGGAATTACCTGCACATACCATTTTCATGGCTGCAGGTACAAATCCAAATACGGTGCTGCAACGCGAAGATCCAGAACATTTTGAATTGGATGGCAAATATTTTAAAGCCATCGATGAAGAGGGCAGGCATGTATCTCCTGAAAAAGATACGTCCAAACCCAAAGATATTCATGTGTTGATGCATAAATCTCAGGATAATAAATTTGTTAGTTATTTTGGTGATTTACATCCGTCTTATGTTGGTAATGTTGTTAAGGCAATGGGAGCAGCCAAACAAGGGTACCCCATTATTGGCCAAGTGCTATCAAAAGCTGCGCCTTATGATACATGTTCAAGTAAACAATTTATCAAAAAAATCAATAAAGAGCTCATTGCTACGGTGCATAAAGTTGTACGGTTAACCCCAAATATTATTGAGGTGATTGTGCATGCTCCTGCAGCGGCGCGAGCATTTCATCCTGGTCAGTTTTACCGTTTGCAAAATTATGAAGTCAATGCGCTGAAACATAATGGTACGACATTGGCAATGGAAGGACTTGCGCTTACGGGTGCCTGGGTAGACAAAGAAAAAGGCTTATTATCTACCATTGTATTGGAGATGGGTGGCTCGTCTGATTTATGTGCCTTCTTGAAAAAAGGTGAGCCCGTGGTGCTTATGGGCCCCACCGGTACGCCAACTGAGACGCCGTCAGGTGAGACCGTGATGCTTGTTGGTGGCGGGCTTGGTAATGCTGTTCTTTTTTCTATTGGCAAGGCATTAAAAGAAGCGGGCTCTAAGGTACTTTATTTTGCTGGGTATAAAAAGGCACAAGACCGTTATAAAGTGAAAGAAATTGAAGAAGCTTCTGATCAAATTATATGGGCATGTGATGAGGCAACCTTTACTCCAGAGCGTGCACAGGATCGTGCATTTCATGGTAATATTGTTGAGGCTATTAAGTCCTACGATGCGGGTCTTTTAGGTAAAGTTGATTTTCCATTAGGCACAATTGATCGTATGATTGTCATTGGTTCGGATCGTATGATGAATGCGGTTAAGCAGGCTCGTCATACGGTACTTAAGGATAGTTTAAACCCTAAGCATGAGGCGATTGGGTCAATAAACTCTCCGATGCAATGTATGATGAAAGAAATTTGTGCACAGTGCTTGCAGCGTCATGTTGACCCGGATACGGGTGAAGAAAGTTATGTGTATAGTTGTTTCAATCAGGATCAGTGTTTAGATAAAGTTGATTTTGCGCATCTGAATGAGCGTTTAAAGCAAAATGGATTGCAAGAAAAGCTTACAGCACAGTGGATTAATACATGTTTAACAGAGCTTGAATTAAGAGAAGCATCGGTTGCCTAATGGTGTGACAGGCTTAGATCTTTTCTTTACGGGGATCTGCGGCCATGTTGTTCAGCTGCTGCTGGATTAGTGCTGCATCAGATACGTCAGTTCCAACTATACCTTGTACTATCTCAGTGTATGTTTCAACAAAGATGGCGCCAGTGGGTGATGTTTTTGGGTCGCATTCGATATGATGTGGATCGTACATTCCGGCATTGACTACTCCTGTCTGACTGTTTATGGAACCTAAAATAGACCTTATTAAATGATCATCAGGTATCGGAAATAACCCTTTCAATTGGTCCTTTGTACCTTTAATTGTCCATTTGGCTTGGTCGTTTGAAAATTTGATGTTAGTGCAAACGTAACTTAGTCTTTCAAGTAAATGGTGAACTTGTTGTGCTGCTTTTCCTAATGTAACCGTAATCGTCGTTATACCATCTTTTGTAGTTTCTATACCAGATGTATCAATAACAACTTTTGGATTCTTCTTTCTGATAAAATTTAATCCTGTACGGTTTTCATAAAGAGTTTCTTTTTCATTTAACGTAAGGGATGCAGCTTTTTTTTGTGCCTGTTTTATCCATTGTTCAGCAATCTTGCCAAGTTTATTGGTCGCAGCTGTGTTTGTTTCTGCTGAAGGTGTTTTCCTGGATTGATTATAAAGTGTACGCAGAGATTCAAATTCCTCTTGATATGCTGGAAGGAGTGTTGCTTTATCTATACCTTCAATGGACCTCATGACATTTCCAAGCGTTTGAGCCTCTTCTGGTTTGAGTTCTTTGGAATAATTTTTTATTAGAGTAAAGATTGCAGCAAATGTGTTGTTAAAAGTGTCATGTGCAACTAAATAACAAGTTGCAGGCAGGCGAAAAAAGAGCTTATATCTTCGGTTTTCTTCTAATACACCGTGTCTTCTATGAACCTGTGCGGCAAGATCTGGTAATTCTCCTTCATTGAGGAGTGCCTCATGGAATTTTCTCGGGGTTTTAGATATCTGCAACATATAATGGGTAGACATGAGCAAGCATCCTCTAGGATAGTCAGGATGTTGGCTTGGTACGCCGTATATGAAACACTCACAATTTGGAATTTGGGCAAGTTTATTTAGGGCGTCATGTAGTATTTGTGTAACGGTGCAACAATCTGCGCGCGCAAAAACAGTATCAACAAATGCTATCGATAATTTACCATCTTTGAGATAACAAGATGCTGATGTTGTATGAATGTTTAAGATTCCTTTTCTATGAGAAATATAAGGTACTTGTATGATACATTGTATGGCAATTTCTCTTTTACCATTTAGCATAGCAAGGACTAAAGCTGTAAACTCATCCATGCTTGTGCATACAAAGCCATTAAAGTGTCCAAGAGAAGGATCTGTCTTTTGCTCTTCTTTTCTATTATCTTTGAGTGCGTCAATTAATATGCATAAATTTTCTAATGCTCCTAGATCAAAGAAACTATAATTTTTAAGATTTTCTTCAGAAATAGTTGTGGAGGGAGTAGGCATGGTGTTGCAGTATATTGAACGGTTGTACGATATTTTTTTTGCGCATAATAACGGCAATTACTCGAAAGATATAGTACTTTGTAAATTTATTCACAAAGTACTGTCAAAATAGATAGAGGATTTCTTACGCTAAAACGATAGCGTCTATGCTTTGCGCAAGCTACACAAGCTACACAAGCTACACAAGCATATAGACCTAGTAGCATCTTCAACGCAATTGATTAAGAAAATTCACTGGTGATCATGGTACCTGTGCCATGTTCGGTGAAAATTTCTAAAAGCAATACATGCGGAATACGACCGTCTAGAATATGAGCGGCGTCGGTACCATCCTCAACAGCTTTGAGGCAAGTTTGCACCTTGGGAATCATACCGCCAGTGATAATTTTTTTGCGGATCATTCTTTCAGCTTCTTGGCTGGTAATGGCACTAATGAGACCACCGTCAGAGTCTAAAATGCCAGGAACATCGGTAAGCATCACAAGCTTTGTAGCATCTACTGCAGCAGCAATAGCACCTGCGGCACTGTCGGCGTTGATATTGTAGGTTTCACCATTATCACCAACACCGATGGGGGCGATAACAGGAATGACATCGGATTCTTCAAATACTTCGAGTGCCTCTGGGTCCACACTAACTGGTTCACCAACAAAACCAAGGTCAAGAATTTGTTCGATGTTAGAATCAGGGTCACTTTTGGTGCGCTTAAGTTTTTGTGCACGTATTAAGTGACCATCTTTGCCAGAAATACCAATGGCCGTGCCACCAGCACTGTTAATGTCTGAAACAATTTTTTTGTTAATAGAGCCTGAAAGAACCATTTCAACAATATCTACAGTGTCTTTGTCGGTGACGCGTAAGCCATCAATAAAGCGACTTTTTATCTTAAGTTTTTCAAGCATTTGACTTATTTGCGGGCCACCACCATGAACAATAATGGGGTTAACACCAATGAGTTTTAAAAGAACAACGTCACGTGCGAAGGCTTGAACTAGTTTTTCGTCACCCATGGCGCTACCACCATATTTGATGACAAAGGTTTCACCAGAGAAAGCTCGCATATAAGGTAGGGCTTCTGCAAGAATTTCAGCTTTATATAGTTGGTCTTGAACGTTGGTATTCATAATAGGGGTAGTCCTTCATGATGTGTGAAGTGCAAATTGCAAGAGCTGGCAACGCAGTTGCTCGATATTTATAGCATTTTTGCTGCTAGTTGCAATAATTTCTGGATGCAGTGCAATAGCATGTTGGGTTTTTTCTCGACATGACTCGATAATGCCGTCTAACTCACTTTTTTTGACTTCATCGCATTTTGTTAAGATAAGTTGGTAACTTACAGCGGCTTCGTCAAGTTGTTTCATGACACTTAAGTTCGTCTCTTTGACGCCACGCCTAGCATCAATAAGCATGAGTACCCGCATAAGGTTGGGGCGGCCTTTTAAGTAGTGGTCAATTAACTTGTTCCAGCTACCAATTTCTTGCTTAGACGCTTTTGCATAGCCGTATCCAGGAAGGTCAACCAGAGTAAGTAAGCCATTCCTGAGCGAAAAGAAGTTGATCTGTTTTGTACGTCCGGGTGTTTGAGACGTTCTTGCAAGTGATTTACGGTTGGTGAGGGTGTTGATGAGTGTTGATTTTCCGACATTGGATAAACCACAAAACGCAACTTCAGGAACATCAAAGTCAGGGAGCTGTGAAACTTTGGTGGCACCCGCAATAAAATCACAATTGCCAGAGAATAGCCAGTTGGCAGTTTGAATGGTTTCTTGATCAAAATTGGTATTTTCTGTGGTCATAGCTATGATTGGGACGATGCCGATGAGGCTGTACGTTTTTTATAAGTTTTAGTGATATACCATTGTTGTAAAACAGTAAGTGTGTTGTTCCAAGCCCAGTAAATAACAAGTCCTGCTGGGAAACGGTACAAAATAAGCGTGAAAAAGAATGGCAATAGCTTGAATACTTTTGCTTGAATAGGGTCTGCAGGCTCGGGATTCATCTTTTGTTGTAGGTACATAGTAAGGCCCATTAATACTGGCCATACTCCTATTTGAAGGACGGGTCCAACTTCCCATGGAATAAGCCCAAAAAGGTTGAAAATGCTTGTTGGATCCTGAGCTGATAGGTCTGTTATCCAGCCAAAAAACGGTGCATGTCGCATTTCAATAGTTACAAATAACACTTTGTAAAGCGCAAAGAAAACAGGAATTTGTAATAAAATGGGTAAGCATCCAGAAGCAGGATTGATTTTTTCACGTTTATAAAGTGCCATTGTATGTTGATGCATTTGCATTTTGTCGTCTTTATAACGCTCTCTAATTTCCTGCAACTGCGGAGTAAACATTTTCATTTGGTGCATGCTAACATAAGATTTATGTGCCAATGGAAATAACAAAGCTTTAATCAGAACAGTTAAGAGCAAAATAGCAAAGCCAAAATTTCCAATCCAATCATAGAAAAACTTTAGCATAATGAGCATGGGCTTGGTGATAAAATAGAGCCAACCAAAATCAACTGCTCGGTCAAATAGATCAATATTCAACTCTTGTGCGTAATTATCTAATAAACTTATTTTTTTTGCTCCTGCAAAAAAATGAGTAGTTGTTTGATATGTATCATTATTGGCAACAACGTAGGGACTACTTGAGTAATCGGTTTGATAACGATGCCTAAGGTTATGAAAATAATATTTATAATTAGCAAAAAATGTGTTGGTGCTACTAGGGATAAGCGCGGTGAGCCAATATTTATCACTAAAGCCAAGCCATCCTGTGGTGTGTTTAAAGGAAATAGATTTTTGTTCAGACATATCTTGATAAGTAAACTCTTGAAGAATGCCATCAAATACACCAATGCCACCCGTATGAATAATATAGTTGGCACGTTCTTGGTGGGCCTGAAGATGTTCGGGTGTCCATGAACGGTTAATGGTGCCATAGTCCGATAATGTAACGCTATGACCTGCTTGGTTGGTTACCGATTTGGTAACTGCAAACATATAGTTCTCATCTACTGATACGGTAAGTGTAAAGGTGAGTCCTTGCCCGTTTTGCCAGGTAAGGTCAACAGGAGTAGATGGTGTTAGCTGAGTTTGAGATGTTTGCCAAACAGTGTTGTGATTGGGTAAGTTGAGTGCCTTGTCTTTACTAACCCAACCAAATTCGGCTAAGTAAAACTCGTTCGTGTTTTTATCGTTATTTGGAGCAAGTAAAGTAACAGGGTCACTTGCAGGGTCATTTTCAACGTGATAATGGCTGAGTGTTAAGCTATCAATACGTGCCCCTTTTGTTGTGAGACTTCCGTGCAGGGTAGGTGTTGAAATTGAGATACGTTTTTCGGGAACTTCTGTAACTTGAAGTTCTTGGGCAAGTTGTTGGGCTTGCTGGGCAGCTTTTTCTTTCTTTTGAGTAATTAGTTGTTGCTGTTTTTGGTATGCTTCCATTTCGCTTTTATAGCGTTCTTCTTCTGGAATAGTGTAGAGAAATTGCCATAGGGTAAGGATGACAATCGAAAGTACAAGAGCTAAAAGGAGGTTCTTAGTGTTGTTTTCTTGTTCCATAAGACAGATAAATCCTTTTAGCTGTGAGTTCCAGTTTGGTGTAAGCAATACGAGATATCTTTAATGATATCAATATATTTACGTGTTAATATGGCTTTGCGAGCAACGATAACGTAATCGATATTGGGTTTTGCTTTGTTGGTCAGTAGGTGTCTGCCAATGGCTTTGAGTTGTCTTCTTGCTCGATTCCGAATGACGGCCTTACCAATTTTTTTGGATACTGTAATCCCTAACCGAATATGATCGTCGGGTTTATCTGGGTCAAGACAAGGATGGGTTTGCAAAATAACCGATTTAGCAAAACATTGTTGCCCCTTGGAGGCAATGGTCACAAAATGGCCACGTTTTTTGACGGATGTCAGTTGCATGGGCACGAAGCGATATTTGAGAGGTTTAGGGGGTGTCAGGCTTGTATATAATTATACGGCCAAACGCTTACGTCCTTTAGCTCTGCGTGCATTAAGTACTTTGCGACCCCCAAGGGTACGCATGCGACTACGGAATCCATGGCGACGTTTGCGAACTAGATTGCTTGGCTGAAAAGTACGTTTCACGGCTCTTTACCTATCATTTACTGGTGGTTGCACTATGCTAAAGATAAATTTTAGAGCACGTCTTATAACGTGTTGTACCTCATTAGTCAACTTAAAAACTTGTTTTTCTATGATGGATAGATATGATGATCAATTGTTACGTATTTAGGATACAATATTTTTAGGGGACCTTGGGCTATGCGTTGGATTATACGCGGTTTTACACTGATTGAATTGTCAATAGTACTGGTTATTATAGGACTTATTGTGGCGGCTGTTGTTGGAGGGCAGACGCTTGTTAAGCAAGCTAGACTTCGTGCTATTTTTGGTGAATATGAAGAAGTGGCGCAGGCGGTGAATGCATTTCGATTGGCCTATGATGGTATTCCGGGTGATTTTGATAATGCCTACGCTTTTTGGGCGTGTGGAGCTTCGGCTTCAGAATGTAATGGTGACGGAGATTTTAAGGTGGAAGAACACGCCACTAGTGAAGCTGAACAAGAAATGTTTCGTTTTTGGGAGCATATGGCCAGTGCCAGTGTTTATCCGGGGTCTTTTACAGGTGAGGGAACCGGAACAGGAGCTGCAGCTCGTGACTATGCAATCATTGGTGTGAATATCCCTGGTTCAACATTTAAAAATGTTGGTATTAACGTTTTGTATCAAACTGCGGGTTCTGAAACAAGTGGTTCAAGTCATAATGGTAATGTTGTGATTTTTGGAAAAGAAGTAACTGGTGAACATGCAAATGCAGACGCCTTTGTTGCTGCTGACCTTCAGGGGCTAGATCAAAAAGTGGATGATGGGAAGCCTCTTACTGGTATTATGCTGTCGGTTGGGAGTACGGGTACAGGAGCGACTGACTGTGTGGATACTTCCACTACACCAGATCAGTATAACATTGACTCAACTGCCGGTGTTGAGGTGTGTGCTGTAGCCTTTACATTGGATAAATCCAAGTAACGTATTTTTTCGTGTTATGTTCTTATGGTTATGCCGTGCCGCCTACGGTTAACCCTTCAATAAGCAATGTTGGTTGACCAACACCAACAGGAACGCCTTGGCCTGCTTTGCCACATGTGCCAATGCCTGGATCTAGCTGCATGTCATTGCCAATCATCGATATTTTGGTGAGTGCGTCAGGACCGTTGCCAATGAGTGTAGCGCCTTTTACTGGTGTCGTTACTTTACCATTTTCGATAAGATATGCTTCGGACATACTAAAAACAAACTTTCCAGATGTGATATCAACTTGGCCACCACCAAAATTAACTGCGTAAATGCCATTTTTTACACTTGCAATCATTTCTTGTGGGTCGTGTTGTCCTGCAAGCATATAGGTGTTAGTCATGCGAGGCATGGGTTGGTATGCGTAGCTCTCGCGGCGACCATTTCCTGTTGGATTAACACCCATTAGGCGTGCATTCATTCTGTCTTGCATGTAACCCTTTAAAATGCCGTCTTCAATAAGTACGGTTTTATTGGTGGGTGTGCCTTCATCGTCAATATTAAGGGAGCCTCGACGGTCAGCAATTGTGCCGTCATCGATTACGGTGACACCTTTGGATGCAACTTGCTGCCCAATTAAACCTGAAAATGCAGAAGATTTTTTGCGATTAAAGTCGCCTTCCAGGCCATGACCTACGGCTTCGTGGAGTAAAATTCCAGGCCATCCCGGTCCAAGAACTACGGGCATTTGACCCGCAGGAGTAGGGATGGACTCTAAATTAACGAGTGCTTGTCTGACGGCTTCATCACTTTTTTCTTGCCAAAATGCTGTGTCCAAAAAGTGATCATAACATACGCGACCGCCAGTTCCATAGGAGCCAGTTTCCATGCGACCATTTTTTTCAACCACCACTGAAATGTTAAGCCTTACCAAAGGACGAATATCATCGATATATTGGCCGTCTGGTCTAATAATACGTACCTGCTGCCAAGATCCAGCAAGCGAAGTTGAGACTTGTTTGATAAGAGGTTCTTTTTTTCGGATATAATGATCTATGTCTGTGAGTAATGTAACTTTTTTTGAAAATTCTAGCCCTGCTATAGGGTTGTCTTGAGTGTAAAGCTGTTGATTTGTACGGTTAAAATTTAAATCCAAGTCAACATGTCCATTGTAACCATCTTTGACAGCTTGTGCAGTGTTTGCAGCCCGTGTGATTGCATCAATATTTAGGTTGGATGAGTGTCCGTATGCGCTTTTGTCTTCAATAACTGACCGTAAGCCAAACCCTTGATGATTGTTGTAGCTTGAATTTTTAAGTGTGCCGTCATCAAACTGCATAGACTCGCTGTAATGCTGTTCAAGAAACAATTCACCGTCTTGCGTCCCGGTTAGAGCATTTTTAGTAATATTTGCCGCTTCATCAATATCAAGCAGCTGATCAAAAATGTTTGTATTGGTAGCATCAATGGTGTTGGGCATAGTTTGGCTCGTGTTATTACTTTACAATCATGATAATTGCTTTTATACATGCTTGGAGCGTCTAGGGAAGTAGAAAATTTGTCTTCCTTGGTTTCATTATCAATTTGTAGAAGGAAATTAAACGTGAAATTCTTCACTTATTTTACTGTATTTGTGGCGAGTCTTATTTTACCACAATTGGTTATGGCGGAACAAGTTGTTAATTGGCAAGTGGATTTCCAAGAAGCTGCTTCTCCAGTAATGGAGCATTTTAAGGTATTCCATGACCAGTTACTTTATATTGTATTTGGTGTTTCTGCTTTTGTTATGGTGCTTTTGGCCTACGTTATTTTTCGTTTTAATTCTAAACGTAATCCTTCGCCCAGTACAACTTCTCACAACACGTTATTGGAGATTGTTTGGACTGCTGTTCCAGTAATTATTTTGATTGCGGTATTAATACCTTCTCTTAGAACATTATATTTTTCGGATGAAGTTCCAGAAGCCGACATGACATTAAAAGTAATTGGTTACCAGTGGTATTGGGGATATGAATATCCTGATCATGGTGGTATTGCTTTTGAAAGTAACATGATTCAAGATGAGGATATTAAGCCAGGTCAGAAGCGTCTTCTTTCAGTGGATAACCCAGTATATCTTCCGGTGAACAAAAATATTCGTATTCAGATTACCGCTGCCGATGTTATTCATGCCTGGGCAGTTCCTTCGATGGCTGTTAAAAAAGATGCTGTTCCTGGAAGACTAAATGAGACCTGGGTTCGAATTAATAAGCCAGGCACGTATTATGGTCAATGCTCTGAGTTATGCGGCGTGAATCATGGTTTTATGCCAATAGAGATTCGTGCTGTTGAAGAGGAAGAATTTAATGAGTGGGTGGCTAAGGCAAAAGAAGAATTTGCTGGTTAACCTCCATAACAATGAAACAACAAGATTAATTTTAAGGGATTACACTTATGAGTGATCATGCTCCGACAGGAATAAATCGTTGGCTCTTTTCAACCAACCATAAAGATATTGGTACACTTTATATTGTCCTTTCTATTGTAGGCGGACTTGTGGGTGGTTTGTTTTCAGTGATGATGCGTATGGAACTAGCGGATCCAGGCGTTCAGGTACTTGGTGGTGATCACCATTTTTATAATGTTATTCTGACAGCCCACGCATTTATTATGGTGTTTTTCATGATTATGCCATTATTGTTTGGTGGCTTTGGAAACTGGTTTGTTCCTTTAATGATTGGTGCGCCAGATATGGCGTTCCCTCGTATGAATAATATTAGTTTTTGGTTGTTGGCTGTTGCATTTGGTTTGCTTGTGGCCTCTGCGTTTGTAGATGGTGGAGCAGGGACTGGATGGACTGTATACCCACCACTTTCAGATAGTGTGTTCCATAGTGGAATGGCTGTTGATATGGCTATTTTTAGTCTTCACTTGGCTGGTGCAGCTTCTATTTTGGGTGCTATTAACATGATTGTAACCATTTTAAATATGCGTTGCCCTGGCATGACACTTCACAAAATGCCGTTATTTGTGTGGGCCATATTAGTAACAGCATTTTTACTTGTTCTTGCACTTCCGGTATTGGGTGGAGCCATTACCATGCTTTTGACAGACCGTAACTTTAATACCAGTTTCTTTGCTCCTGCTGGTGGCGGTGATCCAGTGTTCTATCAGCATTTATTCTGGTTCTTTGGACATCCAGAAGTGTATATTATCATTATTCCTGCTTTTGGTGTTATTAGCCATGTGGTATCTACTTTCTCAAAAAAACCAGTATTTGGTTATCTTGGCATGGCATATGCGATGGCAAGTATTGGTGTAGTCGGTTTTGTAGTATGGGCTCACCATATGTACACAGTTGGAATGGACGTGGATACTTTAGCGTATTTCACTATTGCAACACTGGTGATTGCAGTTCCAACCGGTATTAAGATTTTTAGCTGGATTGCCACAATGTGGGGTGGGTCGATTAGTTTTGAAACACCAATGTTATACGCTATTGGTTTTATCTTCCTCTTTACCGTAGGGGGCGTGACAGGTGTTGTGCTTGCTAATGCAGGTATTGATAGGGTGTTCCATGATACCTATTATGTGGTTGCGCACTTCCATTATGTGATGTCATTGGGAGCACTTTTTGCAGCTTTTGCAGCGTTCTATTATTGGATTGGTAAAATGTCGGGCCGTCAATATAATGAAACATTAGGTAAAATTCAGTTTTGGTTAATGTTTATTGGTGCAAATGTTACTTTCTTCCCACAGCATTTCTTAGGTATTGCGGGTATGCCTCGTCGTATTCCAGATTACCCAGACGCATATGCTGGTTGGAACTATGTTTCATCTATAGGTTCGTATATTACCTTTGCCGCTACTTTGTTCTTCTTGTTTGTTATTTGGCATACGTTGAAATATGGTAAGCGTGTTTCAAATAATCCTTGGAATGAATACGCAAATACGTTGGAGTGGACGGTGACTTCCCCACCACCGTTCCATAGTTATGAGCAGCTGCCAACCGTTCGGTAAATCTATGAACTCGGCGACAGATACACAACAAAAACAACCGCAGGCGGTAGAGGAGCAATCCTCTACCGTTCGTGATTTTTATCAACTACTAAAACCGCGCGTGATGAGTTTGGTGGTTTTTAGCGGTGTGGTTGGTATGTACTTAGCACCAGGTGCAATACATCCGTTGATGGCGGTGGTTGCTGTATTATGTATTGCCGTTGGCTCTGGTGCATCTGGTGCCATTAATATGTGGTATGAACGTGACATCGACCAGGTGATGAACCGTACGCAGCATCGTCCCATACCAACGGGTAAAATACTTCCAGCCCATGCATTAGAGTTTGGCGTTATGATGGCGTTGGCATCGGTAGTATTGATGTATTTGGCCACCAATATAGTGGCTGCTGGGTTATTGCTTGCAGCGATTCTTTTTTATGTGTTTATTTATACTATATGGCTTAAGCGTCGTACGCCGCAAAATATTGTGATTGGCGGTGCTGCTGGAGCATTCCCGCCAATGATTGGTTGGGCTGCAGTAACCGGTGATATTGCGATTGAGAGTTTTTTAATGTTTGCGATTATCTTTATGTGGACACCGCCACACTTTTGGGCACTGGCGCTATATAGAAATGAAGATTATACTAAGGCAGGTATCCCGATGTTGCCCGTTGTGGCAGGACAAGCAACTACCATTAAGCACATGCTGGTATATACATTATTGCTTGTGGCACTGAGCTTGGTACCATCGTTTATAGGTATGTCTGGTATTGTGTATGCTGTGGGTGCTGGTGTTCTTGGTCTGCTATTTATTAAGCATGCCGTGGGATTATACCTTGGTTATACCGAAAAGAAGGCAAGGGGGATGTTTTTCTTTTCGCTCATTTATTTGTTTGGGGTTTTGACGTTATTAGTGATCGACCAGCTGGTCGGCAAATTTTAAGAGGTGATGGTTATGTCTAGGCATCCTATTTATAAAGAAAAAAAGACAAAGAATCGTGTGTTATTGGTAATGCTTATAGGCATTATTGCGATGTTATTTTTTATGACAATGATTAAAATTCAGGCATCAATTGCGTAATTTTTGCATACTGAGTGTTGTCTATGTCTAATAATAATACCAAACTTGCTTTTCAGCTAGCAGCCTTTGTGGTTGCAATGATAGTACTGGCCTATGCATCTTTTCCGCTTTATCAGCTTTTTTGTAAAGTAACCGGATACGGTGGTACTCCAGGACAAGCGAGTCAGCCAAGTCAACAGGTGGGTACCAAAACCATGAACGTGCGTTTTAATGCAGACACTCATGCTGATTTAAAATGGCGTTTTGAAGCCCAGCAATTATCGGTAGAGGTGCAAGTTGGAAAGAATTATTTAGCTTTCTATGAAGCAGAAAATATTGGAGATGTTGCAACAACAGGTGTAGCAACGTTTAATGTCACCCCAGAAAAGGCCGCGCAATATTTCACGAAGGTGGAGTGTTTCTGTTTTGAAGAGCAAACACTCCAACCCGGAGAAAAAGTGACCATGCCGGTTTCGTATTATATTGATCCGGCGATTGAACAAGATAAGCGCGTGCGTGATGTAGGCACGGTGACATTGTCCTATACGTTTTTTAAGGCAGAGGATACACGTTAAATCGATGAAAAACAGCTACCATGTGTACTAGGTTTGGTTACATCTAAGTTTCCGTTGTCACTGAGGGCACGCCAAAGGACTTCAGAGAGTTTTGTATAGGTACTTGGGTTGTCCTTAGCGGGGTCAGTTTTTCGTGGTGAAGGGGGGTTGCTGTTTGAAGAGGCAGTAGAGGCCGCTGGCGTTGACGGTGTTTCTTGGGGAGTTTGAGGCATAGTATTATTTCCTAGTAAAATTTAAATAATAATGTTGTCCACAATAGCGTTGATAATAACACTAGATTTTTATCTGTAAACTGTGTAGAAGACTTAAATGTTATTCTTTCCCGGTGGTTATCTGCTAGGGAGATGTTTTTTTTGTGAATATTTTGTGTCATAAAAGGATAGATTTAATATGAGTTCTGATCACCAACAGCATCATGATTACCATTTAGTTGATCCTAGCCCATGGCCATTATTGGGGTCATTGGCAGCAGTAACTATGTTTACCGGGCTTGTGCTTACTATGCATGATAAGGCGCCGGGTCCTATGGTTTTAATAGGTGGGTTACTGGGTGTGTTGGCCATTATGTATGTGTGGTGGCGTGATGTAGTTCGCGAAGGTGGACAAGGGCATCATAATGATACTGTTCGTCATGGATTGCGTGTAGGAATGGCTTTGTTTCTGATGTCTGAAGTGATGTTTTTCTTTGCGTTCTTTTGGGCTTTCTTTAAAGCTGCGCTTGATCCGGTACTGCTTTTCGATGGCACGCATATTTTTGAGTCTGGTAAGGAATTAATGACAGGGGTTTGGCCGCCTGCTGGTATAGAAACCTTTGATGCATGGGACTTACCTTTTATTAATACGCTGATCCTTCTTTTGTCTGGATGTACCGTAACGTGGGCGCATTATGCATTGCTTCACGATAATAAAAAAGATGTGATTCGTGGTTTGTCATGGACTGTTGCTCTTGGAGTGCTATTTACTATTCTTCAAGCTGTAGAATATTCTCATGCTGCTTTTTGTATGAACGGTTTGTTTGATGATTTTGCAAATAGCATCGGTATGCATGTTCGTGAAGGTGTGTCGTGTGAAATGGCTGCAAACCATGTATATCCTTCATCGTTTTTTATGGCTACTGGCTTCCATGGTGTTCATGTGATTATTGGTACGACCTTCTTATTTGTGTGTTTGATGCGCGCAAAACGTGGCCAATTAACACCAAAGGGGCATTTGGGGTTTGAATTTGCAGCATGGTATTGGCACTTTGTTGATGTCATATGGATATTCCTTTTTGTATTTATATATGTATGGGGTGCTTAAGGCACGTAACATGATAAAAGGTGGACGTGTATCATGACAATTGATTCTCTGGTCCACATTTTAAAAGGAAAATGCCCGGCTTGTAATAGCGGAACGATTTTTATCCATGGTTTAGATGTTCGGGATCGCTGTGCTTGTTGTGGTTTTGAATTGCGTGGTCATGATGCAGCAGATGGTCCAGCATTCTTTGTGATGAGTATTGTGGGAACCTTGGTTGCTTTGGTTGCGGTGTTGGTGGATGTGCTTTTTGGTTGGCCCATGTGGCTGCATGTAGTGGTATGGTCGGTTGTAAGTGTGGCTGGTTCGGTTATTATGTTGCGCTGGTTCAAGGCGTGGTTGATACGCCAACAATATAAGCATAATGTGGATCATTTTAGGGATGATAAATGAAAGTTGTATTTGAGCAAGTAGATGCCATTTTGGGTCCCCGTCATAGCAAGTTATGGTGGCTGTCGGTTGTTGTTATGGGAGCGTTCTGGGTGCTTATAGGTTTGGGAACCTGGCAAGTGCAAAGGCTAAATTGGAAACAACACGTGATTGATACAATTGAAGCGCGTATTGCCCTAGAACCGGTACCGTTACCAACGAATACTTCTTTGGATCTTGATACATGGGAATATCGACTAGTTAGTCTTGATGGTTTGTGGTTGCACGATAAAGAAGTTCATTTATATACTGGCCCTAAGGTAATGCGTGGTAAGCCAGGTTATGATGTATTTACGCCATTGTTGGTGGCAGATCAAAAAGTGGTGATGGTTGATCGTGGTTGGGTGCCTGCACCAATGAAAAAACAAAGTGATAGACAAGAATCTGTTGAGCAAGCATCTGCTACAGGACTTATTGGTATGATTCATAAAACTGAACAGCAAGCGGCATTTACTCCAGAAAATGATATTCTTAAGAATGTTTGGTTCTGGGCGGATGTTCCGTCTATGTTGCGCTCTGTTAAAGGACATAATAATGAGTTAAATCATTTTTATGTTAGGGCGGTTGCTACGGATGAAGTGAAGGCTGGGACATATCCTATTGCAGGTGATACAACGGTGCATTATCGTAATGACCATCTGCAATATGCGATAACGTGGTATAGCCTTGCGGTGATTCTTATTTTTGTGTATGTTGCCCTGCGAAAACAGCTTTTGGGTGTTAGTGAAGGGTGATACGATTTATCATTAGGAACGAATTTTTATGAAAAAGAAAACATCGGCGTATAAGACGCTTGAGAAAGTATTTAAGAAACTTCATGATTTGGATCAGGTGCAGTCAGTGTTATCGTGGGATAGTGCGGTGATGATGCCTGATGGCGGTGCGCACGCGCGTGCTGAGCAAACTGCTACATTAGCAAGTCTTCGTCATGCCATTTTAACTGATCCTGGTGTAGCAGACTTATTAGACCAGGCTAAGTCAGAGCAGGGTAAATTAAGTGGGTGGCAAAAGTCAAATTTGGCATTGATGCGACGTTTGTTTACACACGCTGATGCTGTTCCAAGAAAATTGGTTCGCCAGTTTTCAAAGGCAGGTTCTGAATGTGAAATGGTTTGGCGTCAAGCGAGAGCGGATAATGACTTTAAGGCATTGGTTAAGCCACTAAAGAAAGTTGTAGAGTTAGCACGCGAAGTTGCTAAAGCCAAAGGTGATGCTTTAGGGTGTAGTCCTTATGATGCTTTATTGGATTTGTATGACCCTGGTCGTAAATCTGAGCAATTAGATGAAGTATTTGCGGACCTAAAAGGTTTCTTACCCGATTTTATTGGTCAGGTAGTTGAGAAGCAAAAAAGCGATAAAGTCACTACGCTCAAAGGGCCTTTTTGTATAGAAAAACAAAAAATGCTCTCAGAACGTCTTTTGGATATTGTTGGTTTTGATCGCAGCAAAGGGCGTCTTGATACAAGCCACCATCCATTTTGTGGTGGTTACCCTTCTGATATTCGTATTACCACGCGTTATGATGAAAATGATTTTACCTCTTCCATGATGGCGGTGATTCATGAGGCTGGTCATGCTGCCTATGAAGCTGGTTTGCCAGAAAACTGGCAAGGTCAGCCGGTAGGTCTTGCGCAAGGGATGAGTATTCATGAGTCGCAATCTTTGTTGTTTGAGATGCAGGCATGTCGTAGTAAGGAATTTATTAGTTTTATTACTCCAGTGATAAAAGAAGTACTGGGTGTTAAAGGTAAGGGATGGACTGCTGCGAATATTTATTCGCTTGTAACTCGGGTGCAGCCATCGTTGATTCGTGTGGATGCGGATGAAGTTACGTACCCAGGACATGTAATGTTGCGTTACTATATTGAAAAATACCTTATAGCTGACGATATGTCAGTTGATGATCTGCCTGAAGCATGGGCGCAGGGAATGGAAAAGTTTGTTGGTATTAAGCCTACTGACGATGCGAATGGTTGTATGCAAGATATTCATT
>CALCTU010000202.1 GCA_937907045.1 uncultured Alphaproteobacteria bacterium | reverse complement strand
TCTTTAAAATGAATGTAGAAACGCTCTATGTCTTAAGCAGCCGAACGACTTACAATCATATGTTCGACTGTTTTTTTACGCTCCTGAATAACATCCAGAATCTCATCAATCGAAGAAAGCTTAGAAATATTCGCATAATGTAAAGCATCACTAACAACACGCGTTACATCTAAAAAGCCAATTCTTCCTGCAATAAACGCATCCCTAGCAACTTCATTGGCGGTATTATATATAAGTGGTAGTATATCTGGCTCTTTTAACGTCTCAAAAGCAAGCTTGAGTGCTGGGAAATTTTCATGATCTACTGGTTCAAATTCCAATTTTGCCAGTGCTAATAAATCAAGTTCCTGATGGTTACTAGCCCCCCTACTCGGCCAGCTTAACGTGTGTGCTATAGGCACTCTCATATCCGGAGAACTTAAGCCAGCCATCACACTGCCATCGGCATAATGTATCAAGCCATGAATAACCGACTGCGGATGAACAAGTACATCTATTTGCTCCGCAGTCACATTAAAGAAGTGATACGCCTCAATCACCTCCAAACCTTTATTCATCAATGTAGCACTATCAATAGTAATACCTTGCCCCATCGACCAATTGGGATGTTTTAAAGCATCAGTAGCACTTACTGACAACAGCCGTTCACGGCTAAACCCTCTAAAAGGACCACCCGATGCTGTTAATGTAAGTTTTGTAATTGGTGAAATACGCCCATCTAATAGCTGGAAAATTGCGTTATGCTCGGAATCCACAGGTAATATAGTACTACCTGAAATTTTAGCGGCCTGTTTAATAAAGCTTCCAGCACAAACCATCGCCTCTTTGTTAGCAAGCGCGATTGTGTTTCCTTGCTTAATCACATTCATTAGAGGCTCTAGCGCTACCGCACCGGATATGGCA
This sequence comes from uncultured Alphaproteobacteria bacterium, assembly GCA_937907045.1. Taxonomy (GTDB): domain Bacteria; phylum Pseudomonadota; class Alphaproteobacteria; order Rickettsiales; family UBA6187; genus CALCTU01. Next base: position 2,939 of record CALCTU010000202.1, on the reverse strand, counting down.
CACATTGCAACATCACATGGTATCGTACATGCATCAAGCAAAGCCTGCTTTCCTGCACTAACGTTAATATTTGTACCGGCAAGTAAATGGTTTAGCTCATCAAGCAATGTATCATCGGCAATCACAGCATGATCAGCATGAAGGTTCATAGCAGCATGTGCAAGCCCTTTTACATCATAACACGCACTTACAACTTTCACATCAAAGGGTTGGTCAGATGACTGAATAACATCAGCTGTATATTGCCCTATTGTTCCTGTAACACCTAAAATACTGACTTTCTTACCTTCTTCCTTATTTATGACCACGGTGTTCCCCCCGTAAAGAAAGTACCCAACACCACACTAGGTGCAACCAACATCAAACCATCAAGCCTATCTAACAAACCACCGTGACCAGGAATAATAGTGCCACTATCTTTAACGCCACACATACGCTTAAACCACGATTCGCCCACATCACCTATTTGCGCAATAATTGCCAATGACATCCCACCAAAGAACATTGAAACCATACCGTGTGTTCCCACAAAAAACCCGAGAATCACATTCACTAGTCCTGCTGCAATCATTCCGCCAATTAATCCAGACCATGTTTTGTTGGGACTTATTTGAGGTATTAATTTAGGCCCTTTGAGTGAAGAACCCACAAAATAGGCAGCTGTGTCAGTGGCCCACACAACCAAGCACATTCCAAGTACGGCCTGGAATCCTTCTTCAAAACCACGTACAATAATCATACTACCAATACCCAAAGTAATATAACCTGCTCCAACTAACAGAAAAAACTGCTTGCGTTTTGCAGCCGATGGCTCGTCTAAGTTTGTTGGTAAAGGCATTTTTTCTAGCATATCATGCCACTCAAATGCCATTAACACAGCAACTGCTAACAGCATAAAATTAAAGAGCGATCCACCAACCCAAATAACCAATAATGCAACTGGAATCATCACAGCTGCAGCCAAAAGACGTTTTTTAAGTTGATCATTAAGTTCCATAGCGGCGCTCCCGTGTCCTAAATTGAGCCGCAGCATCATGAAGATGCTCTGGCTTAAAGTCTGGCCATAGTATATCCAAAAATAACAACTCTGTATAGGCCATTTGCCACAACAAAAAATTACTCAACCGTTGCTCCCCACCGGTACGAATAAGCAAATCAGGATCCGGTATATTTTGCGTATACATGTACTTTGAAAACACATCTGCATTAATCGCGTCAACCGATAACTTACCCTCTTTGACATCCAAAGCAATGCTTGCTGTCGCTTGTGCCATTTCTTGTCTGCTGCCATAACTTAATGCCACATGTAAATGAAGTACTGTATTTCGCGCAGTCAGCAGTTCCGCATCTTCAATTTTTTTAACAATGTCATTATCCAGCTTAGATCGATCACCAATAATATGTAGGCAAATACCATTTTTATGCAAACTATCTAGCTCTTGCTCAAGATAATAACGCAACAATGCCATTAACTGGCCCACTTCATTTTCATCACGTTGCCAATTTTCTGTTGAAAATGCATATAACGTAAGATGAGCAATACCAATTTCAATACACGCCTCAATGGTATGTTTAACTGCAGTAGCGCCCTTCTTATGCCCCAAAGTTCTAGGAAGCCCTCGCTTTGCTGCCCACCTACCATTACCATCCATAATAATAGCTACGTGCTTAGGATCTGTGCCCTTATGTTCCCCTTGTCGTGATAATGGCAAAGAAACTTTCGGCACGCCTAGTTACCTCTAACCTTCCAAGATATCTTTTTCTTTGGTTGTGGCTGCTTCGTCAACTTGCTTCACAAAATCATCGGTTAGCTTCTGAATATCATCCGAGTAACCCTTTTGTTCGTCCTGAGAAATATCGCCGTCTTTTTCCATCTTTTTAAGACCATCCATACCATCACGCCTAACATTGCGGATAGCAACTTTTGATTTTTCGGCATATTGATGCGCTATTTTAACAAGTTCCTTACGACGCTCTTCACTTAAATCTGGCAAAGGCACACGAATCAAACCACCATCTGCAATAGGATTTAGTCCAAGATTAGCATTCGCAATTGCTTTTTCCACAGCAGATGCATTACCTTGGTCCCATACTTGCACACTGATCATACGCGCCTCTGGCACACTCACGGTTGCAACCTGATTAAGCGGCATCTTACTTCCATAAACATCAACTGCAATATTATCAAGCAACGCTGTATTAGCACGCCCTGTACGCAAACCTTTTAAATCATTATGAAAGGCAGCAACAGCACCCTCCATACGACGCTCTAAATCTTTTAATAATGCCTGTGGCATGATATACCTCTTTATATACTTATAATTAATTTACGCTGCAATACGTGTGAATGTTCCTTCACCGTTTGCAGCCTTAGCAAATGCACCCTCTGTGTGAATCGAAAACACCACAATGGGTATGTTATTTTCACGCGCCAACGAAATAGCCGATGCATCCATCACATTAAGATCGTCTGTCAGCACTTGTTTATAGGATAACGTATCAAAACGCTTGGCATCTTTATGCTTCCGAGGATCTGCAGAATAAACCCCATCTACTTGGGTACCTTTAAACAAGGCATCACAATTCATTTCAACTGCTCTCAGTGCTGCTGCAGTGTCGGTTGTAAAGAATGGATTACCGGTACCGGCAGCAAAAATCACCACCCTACCTTTTTCCATGTGTCGTACCGCACGCCTGCGAATATAAGACTCACATATAGTCATCATAGGAATAGCCGACTGAACACGACTTTGAACATCCAGCTTATCAAGTACATTCTGAATTGCTAATGCATTCATAACAGTTGCAAGCATGCCCATATAATCAGCACTGGCACGCTCCATTCCTTCAGCAGCGGCAGACATACCTCTGTATATGTTACCTCCACCAGTTACCAAACATACCTGCGTACCTTGTTCATGTACTTTTTTGATATCTTT
>CALCTU010000201.1 GCA_937907045.1 uncultured Alphaproteobacteria bacterium | reverse complement strand
TAAGGCCAACAATTGTAGCCGCCAATAGGGGTAGAAATACAATAAGTTGAATCACCATTAACCTCGCATCAATGTCACATCATCAACCGCAATCGAGTTACGGTTTCTGAAATAAATAACCAAAATTGCTAATCCTATCGCAGCTTCAGCCGCTGCAACAGTAAGCACAAAGAGTGTAAAAATTTGACCAACCAAGTCCTGAAGGTAAACCGAAAACACCACAAAATTTATATTTACAGAGAGTAAGATCAGTTCAATTGACATCAGAATAATAATAATGTGTTTGCGGTTCAGAAAAATACCACTCACACCAATCGTAAAAATAATAGCTGACAATATCAAATAATGCGTAATGCCAATATTAAGAAACGATCTTAAGGTTTCAAAGTCCCACATAATGTAATCTCTTTAAATAATAACGCTTAAATAACTTAAACACCTTTACCCACATCTACCTGCACAATTTTAATGGCACGCTTAGGATCACGTGCTACTTGAGTACCAATAGATTGTTTTTTAACACCAGGCCTTACCCGAAGAGTTAGAACAATAGCCCCCACCATTGCGACCAACAAGATAACGCCTGACATCTGAAAAGCAAAAACATAATCCGTATAAACAAGCATACCAATGGCCTGAATATTTGAGATAGTTTCATCCACAGGAACAGGTGACTGTCCTGCTCCCATACGGATATTTATAATTTCTCCAGCACCTGCTACTGCAGAAGCCTGAATAATCATCACCAACTGAGACAACAACACCAAGGCAACTAAAAGTCCTACTGGTAAATAGGCTACAAATCCTTGTCTTAAGCGTTCATAATTAACGTTAAGCATCATAATCACAAACAAAAATAATACCGCTACCGCTCCAACATAAACAATCACCAAAAGCATTGCGATAAATTCAGCACCCAAAAGAACAAATAAACCTGCCGCATTAAAAAACGACAGAATTAAAAACATCACCGAATGCACAGGATTTTTTGCCAATACCACAATCAGTGAAGACAGCACCAGAATAGCTGCAAACACATAAAACAACAGACCTGGCAATAATACAGAAGGTTCAATCATAATTAATAAGTCACTTTGATAAATTAATTCTTCAGGTTTAACGAAAATCCTTATCGGCTTCAAGACGCATCGCGATTTCTTGTTCCCAAATTTCTCCATTCTCAAGAAGTTTATCTTTATTATATAAAAGCTCTTCATGAGTCTCGGTAGCAAATTCAAAATTTGGACCTTCTACAATAGCACCTACTGAGCAAGCTTCTTCACACATACCGCAATATATACATTTGGTCATATCGATGTCATAACGCGTTGTTCTTCGAGAACCATCTTCACGCTCTTGTGCTTCAATAGTAATTGCCTGAGCTGGACAAATTGCTTCACATAATTTACACGCAATGCATCTTTCTTCACCATTGGGGTAACGCCTAAGCGCATGCTCTCCCCTGAATCTAGGACTAAGTGGTCCTTTTTCAAAAGGATAATTAATTGTTACTTTACGCTTAAACATATAACGCAACGTAATCAACATGCCAGAAACAATTTCCGACAAAAGTAAACTGCGTACTGATCTATCTAATAGTGACATAATATACCTATAACTAACCTGTATAAACCACGTAGGCCGAAACCACAATTACCCAAATAAGTGTAAGTGGTAAAAACACTTTCCATCCCAAACGCATTAATTGGTCATAACGATATCGTGGCAATGCTGCTCTAGCCCAAATAAACACAAACAACAAAGCAGCCACCTTACCGGCAAACCATATAATACCAGGAACAAAATCTAAAAATGCTAATCCAAACGGAGGTAACCACCCGCCCAAGAAAAGAATTGTTGTCATACCACACATCAAAATCATGTTGGCATACTCACCCAAGAAGAATAACGCAAATGTCATTGACGAATACTCAACATTATAGCCTGCAACAATTTCGGCCTCTGCTTCAGGTAAATCAAATGGATGCCTATTTGTTTCGGCTAAAGTAGAAATAAAGAAAACAATGAGCATTGGAAAAAGCAACGCAACTTCAAGCCAGGTGCGTTCATACATGACAATATCAGTAAGGTTTAGAGAACCAACGATAAGAAGTACCGTAATAATAGCAAAGCCAATAGACACTTCATAAGAAACCATTTGAGCTGCAGATCGTATAGCTCCCAGGAAAGCATATTTGGAATTACTAGCCCATCCTGAAATAATAACGCCGTAAACGCCCAAAGACGAGATAGCAAGTAAATACAAAACACCAACATTGATATCTGCAAGTACCATACCTTCTCCAAACGGAATGACCGCCCAACCAATCATCGCCAGGATAAAAGTAAGCATGGGTGCAATTATAAATAATGCTTTATTGGCACCAGAAGGCAATATAACCTCTTTAAGCATAAGCTTTAAGCCGTCAGCCAATGGTTGTAACAACCCTAAAGGACCAACCACATTAGGACCTTTACGTAACTGCATGGCAGCAATTACTTTACGTTCAGCCAATGTTAAATAGGCAACCGCACCTAATAACGGAAGCACGATAAGCAAGATATAACCCAAGTTAATAAGAAGCGGGATGATATAGTCAGCAAGTAATTGATCAAAAACCATTATGCCGCCTCCTTACTTTTAGACTTAGCATCTGCAATATCTTTAGTGCATTGAGCCATAATTTTCGATGCTCGTGATATAGGGTCTGTCATATAAAAATTTTCAATATCAGCAATAAACTCATCATCTGATATGTCACCCTCTTTACCAAAATTTTGCCACATATTTTGAGTAGCAATTCCAACCGTATCAAAATGACTTGCAACTTTTTGCATGGATTTTCTTACTTGCTCAATTGAAGAGAATCCTAATTCGTGATTAAGCGCCGCAGCCAGCTGAGCTATGATTTGCCAATCTTCCTTAGCTTGCCCTGGAGCACCCACTGCAGCGTAAGCACGTTGTACACGCCCTTCAGTATTAACGTATGTTGCGTCTTTTTCGGTATATGCACAACCAGGTAAAATAACATCCGCATGATGTGCACCGGCATCACCATGGTGCCCCTGGTAAATAACAAAGCTATCTTTTAACTTGGTAACATCAATTTCATCTGCGCCCAGTAAATACACAACATCCATTTTACCGCTTTTAGCTGCCTTGAGTATGTCGCGTGTTGATTTACCGGATTTTCCTGGGACAAAACCAAGGTCCAAAGCACCCACTCGTCCCGCCGCACGATGCAACACATTAAATCCATTAAATGTCTCTTGTACGCAACCGTACTTATCAGCAATTTTCTTGGATAAAGCTAAAATTGCATCACCATCTTTACGGCTTAATGGTTGCATACCAATAATCAGCATTGGCTTTTGTGCACTCTCAAGTACTTTACTAAATTCGTGCTTACCCTCAAGAATATCGTTTAAAATTGAAGGAGATTCTCCAAGCTGATCCATCTCAAAACCAGATTCAAAAACATGCCCTATATTTGCAACTTTCAAACCAGATTGTAACTGAGACTTACGAAGACGCGCATTAATCAGTGGAGCCTCAATTCTAGTGTTCACACCAATAAGCAAACAAGCATCCGCCTGTTCAATTCCAGCAATACCGGTATTAAATACATAAGATGCTCTAACGCTCTGATCAATAGCAGCACCATCTTGACGACAATCTGTATGAGGCGACTTAAGAGAGTCCATTAATATCTTTAATGTATGAACAGACTCGCAATCAACAAGATCACCCGCAATAGCTGCTATTTTTTCGCCTGAACTCTTGCTAATTTTATTCGATATTGCATCGAATGCTTCTTGCCAACTAGCTTCTACCAATTTTCCTTTCTTCCGAACATACGGACGATCAAGACGTTGACGTTTTAAGCCATCACATGCAAATCGTGTCTTGTCACTTATCCATTCTTCATTGATGTTTTCATTCACGCGTGGCAACACTCGCACCACTTCGCGGCCACGTGCATCAACTCTAATATTAGAGCCCACTGCATCCATAACATCCACCGTCTCAGTTTTGCGTAACTCCCAAGGCCTAGCCTTAAAAGCATAAGGACGTGATGTTAGTGCCCCAACCGGGCATAAATCAATAATATTACCCGAAAGTTCGCTAGTAAGACTCTGTTCAACATAGGTCGAAATTTCCATATGTTCTCCGCGTCCCACAGCCCCAAGCTCATGAATTCCTGAAACTTGATCCAGAAAACGAACACACCGTGTACAATGAATACAACGCGTCATCTGAGTCTTAATAAGTGGACCCATATATTTTTCTTTTACTGCACGCTTATTCTCGTCATAACGGCTACAACCTTTTCCGTAAGTCATTGCCTGATCTTGAAGGTCACACTCACCACCTTGGTCACATATCGGACAATCAAGTGGGTGATTAATAAGCAAAAACTCCATCACACCTTCACGTGCTTTTTTTACCATTGGAGTATTTGTGTGAACCACCATACCATCACCAGCCGGCATAGCACATGATGCTGCAGGCTTAGGCGGTCCACCTTCAATCTGCACCAAGCACATACGACAGTTACCAGCAATTTTAAGTCTTTCATGGTAACAAAAACGAGGAATTTCTTCACCAGCAAGCTCGCATGCCTGCAAGACAGTCATACCCTGCTCAAATTCTACTTCATTACCATTTACCGTAAGTGTTGGCATAATGTTTTCCTTAACCCATTTATTTAAGCAGCATCTTTATACTGACCAATTGCCTCAAAACCATCCCCTTTATAGGATTTCGATTCATCAGATTGGTGTACATCAACGTTTAGCTTTTTAAATCCAGTTGTCACATGGCGAATGTTATCCGCAATTGACTTAATATGTACAGCTAAATCAAGTTCAGCATTAATATTGGTCGATTGATTAACATATGGCTCAATATCACCCTTCATCTGAGCTTTATGTAATTTGCCAAAACGACTATAATTAGAAACAATGAACGTAATATCCGTACTAGAAAAATCTTCTGGTCTTGCCACAGAAACCCGAAACTGCTGAGCTGGCTTTATAACGCCATATTTTAATGGAATAATATCCGTAAGTTTACGTTGTTGGTCATCAATGATGATGTCATCGCTTAATTGAATTTGTGTATTGTAAGCAGGAGTCTTACCAGTGTTTTCAACCACAAAATCTAAAAATCGGGGTTTTGAACTACTCGGTTCAAACGTCACTACCACATGCGGAACCGTGTCGTTAATACGTGTCATTCTAATTTGTTTTGCAAGAATGCTTGTATAATACAACAATGAAAAAGCAAGAATAATCAATACAAACTGACCTGTCTCTTGCATCATAAAATTAAGCACCGAAGAACCTGCCGAAACAATCGTTCCCCAAACCACAACATCTAAAAATACTAACATTTGTTCCATAAAATATTTAACCTCTTTAACTTACAATATACTCTATCTATTTGCTAATTTATCAAACCTAACTACGCTGCATTTTTATTTTGAAATTGATCAATTCGTGCTTCAATTTCTGGTCTAAAATGCCTCACAAGTCCTTGTATGGGCCATGCAGCAGCATCACCAAGAGCACAAATTGTATGCCCTTCAACTTGTTTGGTAATATCCAATAGCTCATCAATCTCACATTTTTGTGCATCACCTTTAACTAAGCGTTTCATAATACGCCACATCCATCCAGTACCCTCTCTGCATGGAGTGCACTGACCGCATGATTCATGCATATAAAAATGAGATAAACGCTCAATGGCTTCAATGATGTCTGTGGATTTATCCATCACAATAAGTCCGGCCGTACCAAGACTTGACCCTGCTTCGCGTAATGCATCAAAATCCATGTTTACAGTATCACACACAGACTTAGGTAACACTGGACAAGAAGATCCTCCTGGAATAACAGCAAGCAAGTTATCCCAACCACCAATTACTCCACCTGCATGCTTTTCTATGAGTTCTTTCATGCTAACTCCCATTTCTTCTTCTACATTACATGGGTTATTAACATGACCAGAAATACAAAATACTTTTGTACCCGTATTATTATCTCTACCAAGAGAAGCAAACCATTTACCAGATCGCCTAAGAATTGTGGGAACTACAGAAATAGTTTCAACATTATTAATAGTGGTAGGGCATCCATAAAGACCCGCGCCTGCAGGAAAAGGAGGTTTGAGCCTTGGCTGTCCCTTTTTCCCCTCTAAACTTTCAAGTAATGCCGTCTCTTCACCGCATATATACGCGCCAGCACCGCGGTGCAAGTAAACATCAAAATCATAACCTGATCCAGAAGCGTTCTTACCTATAAGGCCAGCCTCATACGCTTCATCAATCGCTTTTTGTACAGCTGACGCTTCATCATAAAATTCACCCCGAATATAAATATATGCAGCAACAGCTCTAATTGCAAAACCAGCCAGAAGTGCACCTTCAATCAGCTTATGCGGATCATGCCTTAAAATGTCACGGTCTTTACATGTGCCAGGCTCGGACTCATCTGCATTAATCACTAAATATGACGGCTTGCCTCCCGGTGGTTCTTTTGGCATAAATGACCATTTCATCCCCGTTGGAAAACCAGCACCACCACGTCCACGAAGACCCGATGCCTTCACTTCTTCAATGATCCAGTCCTGCCCTTTTTCAATAAACTGAGCAGTCCCATCCCAATCACCACGACCCTTGGCAGCAGGCAAAGACGGACTTTGTTGTCCATATAAATTTGTAAAAATCCTATCTTGGTCTTTTAACATAATATTTTACAATCTTAATAAATTACTCAGTATCTTTTAATACAGTCATGCCAGAAGCTGGTGCCGAGTTTATTCGGTCAATTTGCGTACCTATTTTCACTTCCTTGCCAGACTTTAAATCATCCAATATGGCATCAAACCGTTCCGTTGTTAAATCTTCATAATAATGGTCATTAATCTGAACCATCGGAGCATTCACACACGCCCCTAAACATTCAACCTCAATTAACGAGAACAAACCATCTTTGGTTGTTTGACCAACATCAATACCCAGCTTATCTTTGCATAATTTAGTAAGTTTGTCAGAGCCTCTTAGCCAGCATGGAGTGGTACGACAAACCTGAATAAAATTTTGACCAACCGGCTTTAAATTAAACATGGTATAAAATGTTGCCACCTCATATATTTTTATCGGAGGAACCGATAAGAAATTAGCAACATAATCCAGTACAGTTCTGGACAACCAACCATCATTTTGGCGCTGGGCAATATCCAAAAGCGGAATCACAGCACTGCGCTGACGTCCCTCAGGATATTTCGCAATAATAGCATTAGCTTTAGCAAGATTCTCTTCATCAAAAGAGAAATCAACCTCGTTAGCGCTAACCTTATTATTAGATTTCTTAGCTTTAGGGCTCATCGATCAATCTCTCCAAACACAATATCCATACTACCAATAATCGCCACCACATCCGCAAGCATATGACCACGACTCATAAAATCCAACCCCTGAAGGTGAGCAAAGCCAGGAGCTTTAATGCGACATCTGTAAGGCCGGTTTGAACCATCTGCTACCAAATAAACACCAAATTCTCCTTTTGGTGCCTCAACCGCAGTATAAGTTTCACCTTTAGGGACATGATAGCCTTCAGTATAAAGTTTAAAGTGATGAATCAAAGCCTCCATGGAATGTTTCATTTCGCTACGTGGAGGCGGTGCAATTTTTCGGTCGAGTGTCTTAACAGGCCCTTTTGGCATATTTTTAATCACCTGCTTAATAATGCTCACAGACTGACGCATCTCTTCCATCCGTACCAAGTAACGATCATAACAATCGCCATGCGTACCAATAGGAACATCAAACTCAACTCTATCATACACATCATAAGGTTGAGACTTACGAAGGTCCCATGGAACACCTGATCCGCGCAGCATTGGGCCAGAGAAACCCCAATCCAAAGCCTCTTTTTCTGATACCACACCAACATCAACCATACGCTGCTTGAAGATACGGTTTTCCGTAAGAAGGTTGTCCATATCATTAACAATGGCCAAAAAAGGATCACAGAAAGCTTCAATGTCTTCTAACAATCCAGGCGGTAAATCTTTGGATACACCTCCAGGCCTAAAATAATTAGCATGTAATCGCGCACCACACACACGCTCATAAAACTCCATCATTTTTTCACGTTCTTCAAACATCCACAATAATGGCGTCATCGCACCAACATCTAATGCTTGTGTGGTGATGTTAAGAAGGTGATTCAGGAGGCGACTTATCTCAGCAAACAACACCCTTATATACTGTGCCCTAAGAGGAACTTCACAGCCCAGTAATTTTTCAACGGCCAAAGCAAATGCATGCTCTTGAGACATAGGCGCAACATAATCCAATCGATCAAAATAAGGTACCGATTGCATGTATGTTTTATATTCAATTAATTTTTCAGTCCCGCGATGAAGCAAGCCAATATGTGGGTCTGAACGCTCTACAACCTCACCGTCCATCTCCAACACAAGACGAAGCACTCCATGCGCAGCCGGATGCTGTGGACCAAAGTTAATGGTCATATTTTTGATACTTACATCATTTGCTTGTGCTGTTGCTACCATAAAATTTCCATCATC
>CALCTU010000200.1 GCA_937907045.1 uncultured Alphaproteobacteria bacterium | reverse complement strand
TTGTCCTCTACGATGAGAACTTTGGGTGTTGATTCAGACATATAATCAGTTACTACCGGTATTAAAAAGTACTTTTGTTGGTTAATTATAGCATAGATTTAGTAAACAAAGTGTTAAAAAATATTAAGATATCCGCCCTTCAATTAATTGCTCTACAACTTCTGGATTAAGCAATGTATTTGTATCTCCAAGATTCCCGTAATCATTCTCAGCTATTTTTCTTAATATTCGTCGCATAATTTTACCTGACCGAGTTTTTGGCAACCCACCAGCCCATTGCAATATATCTGGGGTTGCAATGGGTCCAATTTCCTTACGAACCCACATAATTAACTCTTTTTTTAATTCATCACTTACTTCAACATCACTGTTAACTGTAACAAAGCAATAAATGCCCTGCCCTTTTGTATCATGAGGATAACCTACTACGGCAGCCTCAGCAACATGAGGGTGTGCAACAAGCGCACTTTCAATTTCAGCAGTTCCCAAGCGATGCCCCGAAACATTAAGCACATCATCCATACGCCCAGTAATCCAATAATAACCATCAGCATCACGCCTAGCTCCATCTCCCGTAAAATATTTGCCCGGATACTGAATAAAATACGTATCAACAAAGCGCTGATGATCTCCATACACACTGCGCATCTGACTTGGCCATGACGTTGCAATACACAGCGCACCTTCAGCCTGTCCTTCCTGAACCTGACCATTACTATCGATAATTTGAGGCTCAATACCAAAAAAAGGCTTTGAGGCAGATCCTGGCTTTAAATCAGTAGCGCCTGGTAAAGGTGTAATTAAGTGACCACCTGTTTCGGTTTGCCACCATGTATCTACAATAGGACAACGACCATCACCAACCACCTGATGATACCAATTCCACGCCTCAGGATTAATGGGTTCGCCCACGGTACCTAAAATTCGCAAAGATTGCCGCTTACACGAAGTTACAAACTCATCACCTTCTTTCATTTGGGCCCTAATAGCAGTAGGAGCCGTATAAAAAATGGACACACTATGCCGATCAACAATTTCCCATGCTCTACTCCATGTTGGATAATTTGGTACACCTTCATACATCAAGGTTGTAGCACCGTTAGCAAGTGGACCATACACAACATAACTATGGCCTGTTACCCACCCCACATCGGCCGTACACCAATAAACCTCTTTATCCTTATAATCAAAAACCAGCTCATGTGTAAGTGATGTATAAAGTAGGTAGCCTGCCGTTGTATGCAACACTCCTTTGGGCTTACCTGTAGAGCCAGAAGTATATAAAATAAAAAGAGGATCCTCTGCATCCATTATTTCAGGCTCACACAGTTGAGCATCCACTTCCTTAATAGTATCATGATACCAACAATCTCTACCATCCTGCCATCCGATATCTGCTTTTGTCCGCTCTACTACCAATACAGTATCAATATCAAGCCCATCAATTGCTTCATCAACATTTGCCTTAAGGGGAACCTTCTTGCCACCCCTAACCCCTTCGTCTGCTGTAATAATTACTTTGGCATCGCAATCTGTAATACGCCCTCGCAATGCACTTGGCGAAAACCCTCCAAAAACCACCGAATGCACCGCACCAATTCGGGCACAAGCCAACATTGCGTAGGCCGCTTCAGGTATCATTGGCATGTAAATAATTACCCGATCACCTTTTTTTACCCCTTGTGCACGCAGCGCATTACCAAGCATCACCACTTGCCTATAAAGCTCCTGATACGTAATATGTTGTATATTCTGGCCTTCATCATCTTCAAATATAATGGCCGTCTGAGTCGCACGATTCGCAAGGTGTCGGTCAATACAATTAACACTCACATTCAACTGGCCATCTTCAAACCATTTGATATACACATTATTTTTATCAAATGAATAGTCACCTGCTTTTGTAGGCTTCCGATACCACTCAAGCCGCTTAGTTTCATTAAGCCAAAATGCATGGTTATCTTTTATAGATGCTTCATAACGTGTCTTATACTGATCTTTACTAACATGCGCATCGTTAGCTATCAATGCATCAACTTCGATCAACCTATCATCATGGTGAATGATATCTTCGTTGGTAACTGGCTTTATCATTATGAAGTCCCTTTTATAAAAAATATGTTATTCAGCACCCAAAGGCCTAGCAAGCAAATGATGTACCGCTTCATCAATATCTTCATCTTCGTATAAGATATCATAAACACTATTACAAATTGGCATATCAACATTGAGTTTTTCTGCCATATGATACACCGATTGCGCTGTATGAATACCTTCAGTTACTCCGCGTTGTTTTGCAATTGCCTCATCAAGCCTATCTCCACTTCCCAATGCATAACCAAGTGACGTATTCCGTGAGGATAATGAAGAGCACGTCAATAAAATATCGCCAATACCAGAAAGTCCCATCACTGTTTTGACATCACCACCTTTAGCTTCTACTAACCTCGCAATTTCAGCTATACCACGGGTAACCAACATTGCAATAGCATTCTCACCCATTGCTCTGCCTCTAGCAATACCACAGGCTATCGCCAATACATTTTTAACGGCACCGCAAAGCTGCGCTCCTATTAGATCTGTACTCAAGTATGTACGGAAAGTTGGCCCTCCAAGACAATGAAGTAAATTTTCTGCTACCACGCTGTCAGCACATGCAAGTGTTGTCGCCGCAATTTGGCCCTTAGCAATCTCATGGGCAAAATTTGGCCCAGACATCAAAGCAACATGCTGATGATGCGGCAAAACATCATTAACAATCTCCGTTGGAAGCAGTAACGTATCTTTCTCAATACCCTTACAACACAATACAAGCGTGGTATCGTTTTTCATGCCTGTTTGAGTTAATGCAGCCAATACAGTCCTGAGTGCATTGGTTGGAATTGCAATAAGCAATGCATCCGCATCAAGCATATCTGCCAAATTATTCGTGGCATGAACATAGGCTGGAAGTGTAACATCTTTTAAATAAGGGCTAGAATGATGATCATTAATCTGACTCACGACCTGCTCGTTACGCGACCAAATTAATGATTTACGATCAATATTTCCTACAATACACGCCAAGGCAGCCCCTAAAGCACCACCTCCTATTATGTCCATATGCAATGACATACACACCCCTTTACAAAGTTCATGCCTAGCTAGCTGACACATTAAATCCTATCATCAACTCATCTCCTTCAAGCGTTTGGGCAAACTGATGATTGCAGTTAGCAACGTCGTTGGTTTTGATGGAAGTTGCTAATGTCTGCTTGGCAATATAATCGTTGAAATCTGCAATGGCTAGGCTAATCTCATTATTAGCTGCCTGAATGTACAGATCAATACGATCCGACACATGTAAATCAGCATCTTTACGCGACTGCTGAATCAACCTCACCATGTCACGCGCAATACCTTCTCGTTTTAAATTTTGAGAAATAGTCAGATCCAAAATCACAAGTGCATCATTGCTCGACAAACTCTGCGCGCCTTTTGCTTCTTTAGGAAGTAATTGCAACTCATATTCGTCTTTTTGCAGAACCTCATCTTCAATAGCAATGGTTCCGTCTTGATTTCGGGTCCACTTTCCTTGCTTGCATGCTGGAATAATTTGCTTCATTTTTTGCGGCAAACGTTTACCTAGCACTGGAAAATGTATTTTTAAGTTATAATCTGCAAATGCCGTTACATCTTCTTGGTATGCAATCGATTTGATATTAATTTCATCTTTGATGATGGCTTCAAAGGCCTCCAAGTCTTGTGCATGTTTTGCCACCACAGTAAGACGCTCAAGTGGTTGGCGAACACGGATTTGTTCTTGGTTACGTATTGATAATGCCGTATTACATACATCTCGTACCCTATCCATCGCGGTAAGAAGTTTTTCCTGCGATTGCCATCCAGTAACATCCGGGTAATCCTGCAAATGCACCGAATCAACATCACGTGCATGAAGGTTTTGCCATATATCTTCAGATAATAACGGCAACAATGGAGATAGCGCCCTAACCATAACATGCTGCACGGTATATAACGTATCGTAAGCAGCTTGCTTGTCGTCATCGCGTCCTTCTTTCCAAAATCTCTCTTTGGAGCGTCTTATGTACCAGTTATTCAAAACTTCATAAAATTCTTCAACATAACCACATGCACTTGGTAAATCATAGGCGTCTAAAGCTTGCTGAATTGACTCAACTGCACCTTTGCATTTGGCCAAAATATATTGATCCATTGGATGCGCCGCATCTTCAATAAATGATGCTTTTATATCGTCAGCATTAGCGTATAGTGCAAAAAAGTTATAGGCATTATATACCGGCTTAATGACCAGACGCACCGCATCACGAATCATATTACCTTCTTTATCAATTAGTAGCTCACCACCGTGCATAATAGGTGCGCTCACCATAACCCAGCGCATCGCATCTGCGCCAAACTTATTAAAGATGTCCATTGGGTCAGCATAGTTGTTCAGTCTTTTGGACAGTTTTTGTCCCTTATCGTCCAGTACAACACCATGACATATACAATTCTTAAATGGCGGACGATCAAACAAAGCAGTTGAAAGCACCATAAGCGTATAAAACCAACCACGGGTTTGAGCAATATACTCAACAATAAAATCTGCTGGGAAGTGATGCTCAAACCATTCTTGATTTTCAAAGGGATAATGCACTTGTGCAAACGGCATTGACCCTGACTCAAACCAACAGTCAAATACATCCTCTACCCTGCTAATGGTATATTTACTATCATGAGGATCTTCTTTGGTAAGCTCATCAATAAAGGGACGATGCAGATCCTTAACCTCAACGTCAAAGAATGCTTCAAGTTCTTTAATGGAGCCAAACACATATAGTTCGTCATTATCTGGATTATCTGACTTCCATACCGGTATTGGGGAACCCCAAAAACGGTTACGCGATATAGACCAATCACGGGCATTTTCAAGCCACTTACCAAACTGCCCATCTTTGATGTGATTTGGTATCCAATTTATTTGTTGGTTAAGTTCAACCATACGGTCTTTAAACTGACTCACTTTGACATACCATGACGGTACAGCCTTATAGATAAGTGGGGTGTCCGTGCGCCAACAATGTGGGTAGTTATGTAAATATTGTTCAGTTTTAATCCAGGAGCCTTGTTCTTTAAGCTTCTTGATAATATCATCATTAGCATCAAATACTTGCACGCCTTCAAATTCAGGCACATGTGCCGTAAAGCAACCACCATTATCAACCGGACATACTACCGATATATCATTGGCCTGACATACCGCCATATCGTCTTCACCAAAACCAGGAGCCAAATGTACGATACCCGTACCATCTCCTTGGATAACAAATTCACCTTCCAACACTTTAAATGCATTGGGGTGATCCGCAAAATAGGGCAATAATGGCTCGTATGGAAGCCCTGCAAGCTCAGAGCCTTTTATGGTAGGTAGCGACGGTAAATTGTCTTTCTCTAATCCTAGTTCTGGCGCATAAGACTTAAGCGCAAATTCAGCAATAATATAGCCAACGCCTTCCTTATTGACGATCACATAATCCATTTCAGGACCCACTGCTAGCGCAAGGTTAGATGGCAATGTCCAGGGTGTGGTGGTCCACGCAAGAATCCGATAAGATGTCAAATCGCCTGCAAGTTTACCTGCATCTTTAATATCAAACGCAACTGTTACCGCTTTATCTGCACGCTCACGATAAGCATTGTCCATGCGGGTTTCAAAATTAGATAAGGGTGTTTGGCACGCCCATGAATATGGCATAACTCTTAAAGATTCGTATACCAAGCCTTTATTGTACAACTCTTTAAAAGCCCACAATACTGATTCCATATAATCAGTATCCATGGTTTTATAATCATTGGTAAAATCCACCCACCGCGCCTGACGGTTAACATATTTTTCCCATGCACCTGCAAACTTCATTACCGAAGAACGGCATGTATCATTAAACTTATCAATACCGTGCTCAACAATGGCGTGACGCCCTGAAATGCCAAGCTCTTTTTCTGCCCCCATTTCTGCAGGCAAACCGTGGCAGTCCCAACCAAATCGGCGCTCCACTTTAGCACCCCTCATGGTTTGATACCTAGCCACAATATCCTTCACAAACCCTGTTAACAAATGTCCATAATGAGGCAATCCATTGGCAAATGGAGGACCGTCATAAAAAATAAACTCTTTATTGCCATCCCTGTTGCTAACTGATTGGGTGAAGCTTCCTTTTTCTTGCCAAAGCTGAATGATATTTTCCTCTATTGAAGGAAAGTGACTATCAGGAGAAGGTTCTGGATAAAATGGCTTATGCTCTGTCATGACACTAGGGTTTTATGTTGTATTTTTCATTGGTGGCATACCATACAATATCTTGGGGATAATGCAATTGAGTTGTTAATGACAAAAAATGGCATTATGCATCCTTAACTTGCACCCATTGCCATAGCTTTATCTGCACCTAGCTTTACACCACTTAGAAATGTATCCACCTCATCTATTTTTTCTCCAAATGCAGTTATTGCATTTTTCCATAGATTTAAACAAGCCTGCATATCTCCAGCGTCAGCATTTATCATACTTACCAGCGTATGCATTGCAGATATTGCGCCTGTTAAACCTTTCTGCCATATTTCAAAGGCATGTGAAATAGCCTTAGCATCTTTTCTTTCAAGTGCCTTTTGTATTAAAGCCTGATCGTATTCTTCTAAACATGGATTCCAAACTTGGCACAAATCTCCATATTGCTGTTTCTCATGATATACTTGCATCGCAGGAAGCCACGCTTCAAACATACGGATATGGCGACACCAATCATAAAACTGCTTAAAAACAGCTACATCAGATTTATCTACTTCTGCAGAAGCAGGCTCATTGCCAATTATTTGTGCAGTATTTTCTAGCCACTTTTGTATCCCAGTAAGTGCAGCTTTGGCGGTTTTAGGTTGTTGTTTTTCTGAATCTTTTAGCAAACCTACCCAGACCTCAAAAATAGCGGCATAGTTAGGAACACCCTTAAGTTCCTTTACCTTTTTTTCAGGGGAATAACCATCATGATTCATGATGGCCTTTACATCTTGGCGCGCAAAAAAATCTAAAACCTGATAATGCCGTTCATATTCTTTTATACTACCTAACCATGATCCTTGATACTTTATCCATTGATCGGACAAAGAGGGCTGCTTAAGCAGAAACTCTATTCCGCCAACAATAGAGGCATGTTTTTTTACTTCCTCTGGCTCCCATGCAGGTGCGATAGCATTGGCCTCATAATCATAAAACTCTATATCCACCACTTCTTTGGGAAGAGGTTTATCTTGCTTTAGTTGAACTTCTGCTAGAAATTCAAAACCATGATACAATCGGTCATTAGGCCCCACATAATAATGTACTCTAGCCACGGCTGTTACATTTAACGGTTCTTGTAACCCAGTAATACTAAGACCCCTAAGCATGGCATTAAATTGCTCAGGTGTTGTTATGTTTCTTATGATTATTTCTTTGGGCGTATAACAAAGACATGGATCACCAAGTACCATTTCATCATACCACGGCCCTTTTCCCTCAGAAAAAACATTTTTATCTTCTAAAATATCAGAAAAAACATTTTTACCTTCTGCAATATAAGGAACTTCCTCACCTTCTATTTGAACATTAACACAGCTCAAGTTAAGGCTTTTTTCTTTCCCCTTCACCTTACAAAGCAATATAACAGTAACACCGTAACTAACACCTTTACCCATTGCCAACTTGCCCACATCACCAGGAAATAATTCCGTAACCTTAAAACCAGCAAATGGTTGCGCATTTTCTTTTGGCTGCCCTCCAATCTTGATACTATGAATAACCGATGGCTGAGTTTGAGCGTTTAAGTTTATCGTTCTTTGATTTTGTGTAACCACTGCTTCGCCCTGCCCTGTTACGACATGACTAGGGAATAAAGGGTGTTGTAGGGCAAGTATTTGCCAAATTTTTTCCATGTTATCTTTGGCCATGAAAACTCCAAAAAAAATTGTCTGAGCAACACATGAATGCCTCAACCTAAAAGAATTTGAGTGTATTGCTCTTTTTGCCGCATAAATATGTATTAGGATTTAATGCAAGACTATTGTATTGTCAATTTGATGTTAGACAAAAATATTTATGGAGCAGTTACGTCATGACACAAGCCAATGAAGCTCGTGATTCTATGCCATTTGATGTGGTAATAGTTGGTGCCGGCCCCGCAGGACTTAGCGCCGCTATTAAAATTAAACAAGAAAAGCCTGAATTAAGCGTTGCAATTCTTGAAAAAGCTGCCGAAGTAGGCGGTCATATTTTATCTGGAGCAGTTATTGAAACCAGAGCATTAAACGAGCTTATTCCAGACTGGCGCGACAAAGGGGCACCACTTAATACACCTGCAAAACAGGATCGTTTCTACTTACTAACAGCATCTACTGCATGGCGCATGCCCACTCCACCGCAAATGCACAATAAAGGCAACTTCATTGTATCACTTGGTAATGTTTGTAGGTGGTTGGCCGATCAAGCAACTGCCCTTGGGGTTGAGATTTTTGCAGGCTTTGCTGCAAGTGAAACATTAATTGAAAATGACAAAGTTATTGGTGTTGCAACCAACGACCTTGGTGTTGGCAAGGACGGCCAGAAAAAAGATAGTTACCAACCTGGCGTGGAGTTGCATGCCACGCACACATTGTTTGCAGAAGGGTGCAGAGGATCACTTACCCAAAAACTATTTGATACATTTGACCTTCGTAAAAACTGCGAACCTCAAACCTACGGTATCGGTATTAAAGAATTATGGCAAGTTGACCCTACAAAACATCACGAAGGCCTTATTACTCATTCTATTGAAACTATTGGTCTTATGTCTTGTAACCCAGCTTTTGGGGGAGTTGGTAAGGGCCATCTTGTTAGAGAAATTGA
>CALCTU010000199.1 GCA_937907045.1 uncultured Alphaproteobacteria bacterium | reverse complement strand
GGTGATGATGAAGAAGGCGAAGAGGGTGATGCTACTGCCGAAGGTGAAGACGGAGCTGACTCTGAAGGTGGTGAAGGCTAATCACTGATTGTTTTAGAGCCACTGTTACCTTTAAAGGATGACAGCATCATGTTTTTATTAGTAGGACTAGGTAATCCAGGTAAGGACTATGCATCAACACGCCACAATGTTGGCTATATGGTGGTTGATGCAATATGTCAGTCTTATGGCTTACCGATGCCTGAAAATAAGAAATTCCAAAGCTTGTGTACTACCGGCATGATTGGCACATTTAAAGTGTTACTCATCAAACCAACTACCTTTATGAACTTATCTGGTAAGGCGGTGCAGGCTGCCATGGCTTACTATAAAATACCTCTTGATCATGTGGTTGTTTTTCAAGATGAGCTTGATATTGCAACGGGACAGGTAAAGGTAAAAGTCGGAGGAGGTTCTGCCGGTCATAATGGCATTAAAGATATCGACAAGCATATCGGTAAAAATTACACGCGTGTGCGAGTTGGTATTGACCACCCAGGACACAAAGATGATGTTAGTGACTATGTATTACATACGTTTAGTAAGGCTGAATTGCCAAAAATAGAAAAAGCATGTGATGCAATTGCCAGTTCCATAGAGGATCTTTTAGGTGGTGATGACTCAGAATTTATGGCCAAGTGCGTTTAATCAATAGTTAAAATAGGAATCGGATATGGGATTTAATTGTGGAATTGTAGGTCTACCAAACGTTGGTAAATCAACATTATTTAACGCACTGACACAAACTGCCGCTGCACAAGCTGCGAATTATCCCTTTTGTACGATTGAACCCAATACCGGACGAGTGAATGTTCCTGATCAGCGGTTACAAACACTAGCAACATTGGCGGGTTCTGCTGAAACTCTATTTACGCAACTAGAATTTGTTGATATTGCCGGACTTGTGAAAGGTGCAAGTAAAGGTGAAGGGTTAGGAAATCAATTCTTGTCCCATATTAGGTTGGTTGATGCCATTGTTCATGTGGTACGTTGTTTTGAAGATGGAGACATTACACATGTAGAAGGCTCTGTGGATCCGCTGCGTGATGCAGATATTATTGAAACAGAATTGATGCTGGCAGACCTTGAAAGCTTAGAAAAACGTGTTTCTAATCTTGAACGGAAAGTTAGAGGTCAGGATAAAGACGCAAAAGCTGAATTAGAGTTGGTAGAAGAAGCAATATCGGTACTATCGGACGGTAAGCCTGCAAGAGTATTGATATCCGATGATAAGGATAAAAATAAGGCACTTAGAAATCTTCAGCTTATTACAACCAAGCCAATGATGTATGTCTGTAATGTGAGTGAAGATGATGCCCTAGAAGGTAATGAGTATACCAAGAAGGTTCAGGAAAGGGCGGAAGCTGAAGGTTCAAAAGCTATTATTATTTCAGCAAAAATTGAAGAAGAAATAGCATCGTTGGATTCAGATGAAGAAAAACAAGAGTTTTTGGAAACATTAGGTTTATCTGAAACTGGTTTGGCTCGTATTATTAAAGAAGGTTATGCGTTGCTTAATTTAATTACGTATTTTACGGCAGGGCCTAAAGAGGCGCGTGCCTGGACCATTAGAAAAGGAACCTTAGCACCTGGCGCTGCAGGCGTGATTCATACCGATTTCGAAAAAGGGTTTATCAGGGCCGAAACAACTGCTTATGATGATTATGTGGCATGTGGAGGCGAGCAAGGTGCTAAAGAGAAGGGAAAAATGCGTCTTGAGGGTAAGGAATATGTTGTGCAAGATGGAGATATATTGCTTTTCCGCTTCAATGTGTAGTAAAATGGTACTATGGTAGGGGTAACCGATAATGTAACAGATAGGGTGCATGAATGGCGTTACACAAATACCTCAATCCCAAAAAACTTATGCCTAAAAGTAAGATGACCTGGTTCATCATAGCATTTGCAGTTTATGCATTGCTTTATTGGGAAGACAGCACCGTTTCCAATAATCCTAAAGACAGTGATTATGGGTTTGAGTTTAAATTTTCCCAAGAAACATCACAATTTCTTGAAGCTCCTGCTGAAGCGGTGATTAATCAAATGCGTCAAACCCGTACAGGGCGGGCGGTCATTGAGGCAGTTATCAGTGAATCAGTGAAAGATGAATATGGCGATCTGGATTTTTCAACACTCGCTAGTCAACAGTCGCAACAAGTTCTGACATTTGACAGGCAGAAGGGAGAGGGCAATATTGCCTATTGTGGCAGTAAAGTGAAGGTGCACACAGAGTCGTTTCTAGAGCAGCATATAAAATTTGATAGTACGCGTGATGGTGATATCCCAATGGAGTTTAAGATTGGTGAAGGCAAAGTAATTCCTGGTCTGGAACGTGGTGTTATTGGCATGCGAAAAGGTGGAAAACGCAAAATAGTAGTGCCTGCAGAGCTTGCGTATGGCCATCCAGATTTTCAAAGCAATTTCTTACCAAAAGACAAGCCTATTGTTGTAGAAGTAGAGTTGCTTGAATTGGATAATGAAGTAAATATTAATAAAGCACCTATTATTGAGGATATAGTAAAAGGGCTTGGCGAGCAGATTTCATGTGCTGATACAGTAAAAATAAGTTACAAATTAGGGTATCAAGATGGCCAGCATATTAAAATAACTGATCCCAGAGTAATACAATTTACCATTGGTAAGGGACAAGTACCTGTTGGTTTAGAACAAGGTGTCATTGGAATGCTTCCGGGAGGTACGCGTGGTTTGGTGCTAGATCCCTCGATTCAATTGACGTCAGGTAATCATGTTTCGAAACTTATTCCTGAGACTGAACTTTTCCCAATTGTACCAATGGTGACGTTTGAGGTTGAGCTATTGGCAAAACAATAATGCTGCATTATCAATAATTCTCTTCAGCCAAGCGTGCCTGGAATGCGACATCGCTACTAAGAGTAAAAAAGGTTCCAAACAACATGATCTGGATAGTGATCAGTCTGACAGCTGCGTTTTTACAAGCCATTAGAAGTGGTTTGCAAAAATCATTAAATGCACACATGCCGCCTGAGATGGTGGTATGGACGCGTTTTATATTTGGATTACCCCTTGCAGCACTATATGTAGGCGGATTGATTGTTGCGGATAATATGATACCTGACACTTCTGCGTTATTTTTCCTGTTATGCTTTATGGCAGGTATCTTACAAATTATCGGGAATTTGTGTTTAGTTCAGCTATTTAAGCGCCGTAATTTTGTAATTGGTGTGACATATACCAAAGTGGAAGCATTATTGAGTGCTGCAATTGCTGCAATTATCTTTGCAGAATATGTTAGTTGGCTCGGTTTGGTAGCAATTATTATTAGCTTATTGGGTATTGTAATTATTACAATTGCAGAGCAACATATAGAGCCATTATCGCTTTTCACGCGGCTTGCTTCGCCATCAGTATTTTTGGGTTTTGCTGCGGGGCTTTGTTATGCTTTTACGGGAGTATTTATTAGACAGGCAAGCATTGGTCTGCCTACAAACAGTATTTTGATGAGTTCTGCTCTAACACTATTAACCATGATTTTGATACAGTCCACTATCTTGGGAATATGGGTCCTGTATCGTTACAGCGGTGTTCAACAAACAATCAAGGCCAATTTAAGAAAGAGTGTTACGGTGGGGGGTGTGGCAACACTTACGTCCATATGTTGGTTTACAGCATTTACCATGGTGCCAGCATCCTATGTAAATGTGGTTGGTCAGACCGAAATTATCTTTTCATTATTGATGACGCATGCGCTTTTTAAGGAGTCCACCAATAAACTTGAATATATTGGCATTATTATGGTACTGGTTGGTGTGGTAACGATGGCGTTTGTATAAGTTGAAGGCCCAGATGTATAAGAATTGTATTAGTGTGGGCGTGTTATAAATAAAGAAGAATAAGTATGGTTAAGCCCAAACTATGGTTTATTGTAGGTGCTAGTGGTAGTGGTAAATCTGCATGTATGCCTGAACTTAAAAAAAAACTACAAGATTATTGGGTTGTTGATTTTGATGATATTGGCGTTCCTGAAAATGCCGATACTGCATGGCGCCAAGAGGCAACGCAGTTATGGCTTCAACAATATTTAGAGCAAGATAAGCCAATGGTGATACTGGGAGGGATAGTTCCTGGTGAAGTGATTTCTTGTCCGTCTTTTGATAAGTTAAGCGATGCTATTGGTTTGTGTTTTCTTGATTGTGCAGCGTATGTACGGGTTGATCGACTAAAAGCGCGTGGTGATCAGCAGGTGGGGCAGTCTATACTCAACTGGGCATCGTGGCTAAGCATGCATCTTAATGACCCACAATGGGAACAACATGTTATTAAAGACAATGCGTGGCGTGGTATGAATTTTTCTATGCTTGAAAAGATTACTGCATGGGAGTCATGTTTTAGCGTTATAAGCACGATTGATACCACCAATCTGACAATCTCAGATGTTTGCGAAGAGTTATCAAGCACCATTTTGATAGGTTGCACGGATGGACCGCATATCGTCTATAAAAAAGAATTAGAAAATCAGCATAGAGCGCAGGTTTTTGCCCTCCTGAGAAAAAATGCCAAAGATCAATTAGGTCTGACCTTTGAAAATAATGGTCCATTTTCATTTGTGCTATTAAATAACCAATACCAAGCCCAGGCCTATATTGAAGGATACTGTTATTATGGGTGTTGTTACGTTGATTTATTGGCAGTAGAGTCACATGCTAGGGGTCAGGGTTTTGGAAGCCAATTATTAGCCAAGGCAGAGCAATTAGCCAAAGAGCGTCAATGTTTGTTCGTTGCACTCAGTACAATGAGTTTTGAGGCAAGGCCATTTTATGAAAAGCATGGTTATGCCACTGAATTTATTCGCGATGGTTTTGATAAAGGCGCCCACATGTATTTTATGAAGAAGCAATTATGACAATTATATTTAGAGATGCCAACTTAGAAAATGCCCAGGAACTAGCAACAATTCAAGCAATGCTAAGGGAGTATTTTTCAGATATTGCAATTCCATCAGATGACCCTAAGACGTCGTTTATTGAAGAAATTGCTACATTATATCAACCTCCAAACGTAGCACTTGTTGCAGTAATGGATACTCACATTGCAGGGTGCGTGTTTTTAAAAGAAATAGATCAGGAATATGCTGAGATTCAGCAGCTTTATGTATCACATGCTGCACGCGGAAAAAATATTGGGCAACAACTTTTAGAAGTACTGATTTTAAGAGGGTTCAGGACGTATCAGTATTTAAGACTAGATACCAAGCATGATTTAGAACCTGCTATTGCACTGTATCGTAAATTAGGGTTTTATGAAATTGAGCGTTATAATAATAATCCATTTGCTCAATTATTTTTTGAGCTTGATAAGTCATCAAGGCAGTTTAGTAAGCGGGATTGCCCGAAGGTTGTTTGAACAAAATACTATTTCTTTAAAATTGAAATGGTTATGTTTGATAAGTTGTTTAATGAGGGTGTTCTTCTTCAGGTAAAAAACCGCCTGCTTGCATGTTCCACATGCGGGCATAATGACCATTGTGATGAATTAATTGTTCATGGCTCCCATCTTCAATAATATGTCCGTTATCGAAGACCAAAATACGATCCATTTCCGATAAAGTTGAAAGGCGGTGAGCAATTACAATGGTAGTGCGCCCACTCATTAACTCATGCAGGCCGTGCTGAATATGTTTTTCTGTTACCGAATCAAGGGCTGAAGTTGCCTCGTCCAATATAACAATCGGGGCATTCTTAAGTATTGCCCTGGCAATGGCAATGCGCTGACGTTGTCCGCCAGAAAGCTTAATGCCGCGTTCTCCAACCAACGATGCATAGCCATCGGGTAATTGTTCAATAAATTCATGGCAATGGGCTTGTTTGGAGGCTTGAATGACTTCATCATCCGTAGCAGTAAGTTTTCCATAGCGAATATTTTCCATCAAGCTACGATGAAAAAGGCTTGTATCTTGTGGGATCATGGAAATGTGTTGGCGAAGGCTATCTTGAGTTACATCTTGTATATTTTGAGAGTCAATGGTGATGGAGCCAGACTCAACATCAAAGAAGCGCATGATTAAATTAATGAATGTACTTTTTCCCGACCCAGAAAATCCTACTAACCCAACTTTTTCACCTGGATTAATGAGAATATTTTTATTTTCAAAAAGGGTATTGTTTTTGTTGTAATGGAAGGTAACATTATTAAATTCGATGCTTCCATTCTTCACCGTTAAGGGTTTAGCACCGGGACGGTCTGTAATGTCATGGGGTGCTGTAATTATGGTAAGTGCCTGAGAACATTTGCCAATATGTTCAGCAAACTCAACAAATTGACTCGCGATGTACCATAGATTAAAAAGCTTCGCAATAGAGAGACTAATAACAAATGCAAAGTCTCCCGCAGTGACTAAGCCTTTGCTGTACATATGAATAAGGCCAAACATCATTGCTGACAAGAGTATAATAATACTCACGTCAAAAATAATATGCATATGAAGAATGCGTCGCTGCATAGCCCTGCTCTTTAGTACCACATCGTCGACGGCAGTATGAATATTCTGTTGTTCTTCATTATGACGAGCGAACATTCGCATGTTCATGGCATTACTGATGGAATCGACAATCTTACCAACCAAACTTGTTTTGCTTGTTGCATATATATGGGACAATAATTGAATATTTTTTGAAAAATAGTAAGCCACGCCAATAAAGCATAGTGCCCAAATAAAAAATATGCCTGCAAATATAGGGTGAACAACAAACATTGTTATTGTTGCAACAACAAGACCTAATGTTTGTGCAAAGGCCTCATCAATGGTTCGAAGTATAGCGTTGGTTCCATCAGCCATGTCAGATATTTTGTTTGATAAGCTGCCAGCAAAGTTATTTTGGTAGTAACTATAAGAATGCCTACTTAAATATGAAAACATGCTATTTACAATATCGGCTCTAAGGCTAGGAAATAGTTGCAGTTTCATCCAATCTAGAGTGCGCATGACACATGCCATGCCAATCCACAATGCAAGATATAAAAGCGCTAAATATTTGACTGCATGAAGAATGTTTTCTTTATTTGAGTTAAGCTCAAATACACGGTCAATAATGTGTTTGAGAATAAAAGGAAGCATTGAATTAGCGAGTGCCCAATAGCAAGCAATAAAAACAAAGCCAAATAAAAAATGTTTATAAGGCTTCATAAAGTGCCACAAAAAGGGTCTTAGGCTATTTGGTATGTTGTTATCTATTGCTAATGTCATATGCTGCTAAAATATAAATATGAATTATGCGAACCACGAAAATATATGTTGTACAATGAATAAAACAGTAAAGCCCATCTTAATTATTTTTGGAGGACTTCCAGGAGCAGGAAAAACGACCCTCGCAAAAGAACTATCAAAGAAAATAGGGGCCACATACCTTCGTATTGATACTATGGAAACTGCCATAAAACAATCCTTATTAAAACCTAGCGACGTAATAGATGCAGGTTATATGGCAGGATTTGGTTTGGCAGTAGATAATCTTATGCTTGGAAACCACGTTGTAGCAGATAGTGTTAATCCTATTGAATTATCACGTCAATCCTGGAGAGATTGTGCTCTAAAAGCAAATGTACCGTTTATTGAAATTGAAGTTCTATGCTCTAATATAGATGAGCACAAACACCGAATACAAACACGTGTGAGTGATATAAAAGGGCATGTTGGTCCCACGTGGTCTCAGGTTGAGCAACGTCAGTATGAGCTGTGGAAGGATATTGATGGCATTAGGGTTGACACATCCTTATATGCTGTTGAAGAGCTTATTCACCGTATCATTATTTCCATGCAGGAGCGTCAGTGTGATAAGGAGCAATAGAGTGATTTGGTCGATAATCCCATGTCCACACTGGGTTCTCATTAGAATTGGTTCCTAAGAAGTAATCGCCCGAGAAGTCCATTTCCCATCCCATTCCAAGATAAAATGGGTTACCACCTGTATGTCCCCAGTTTTCAATAAGAAGTCCTTGTGTTCCAGGGCCTGCATTTTGAAGTACACCAGTTTCTAAAATTCCTTGTGACCCAAATGCCTCTGACATAAAGATATTTTTAGCCATTGGAAGTCGCATCCTTACATTACCTTGCCTTAAGGTACCGTAAGCATAGTGACGACAAAATGTGAAAGTGTCTTTCCAGGTTTTATAGTAGACCGGATCCTTACGAAGCACGGGATCTTGGGTGAACTCGTAAAATGCTTTATAAAAAGAGTTTGTCATGGCACCTAAACCTGATTTACAGCCATCAATCCATCCTTGTTGAAAATTAGGTGGAGCATCTTTGGGCATTTGGTCAAGCATCCAGGCTCCTGGTTTAATGAAGTCAGGGCTATGGTGACAACCACCCAATGAGAGAGCGGTTGTTAGAAATAATATGCGTATTATATGGTGTAACTTGTGTTTCATTTGCTGTTCCTATCGTATCTCATTCGGGCATAATACACATAATGGGGCCACTGAAATGGCGCCTCCACCACCTTTTCTTCCATCAAGTGCATCCCAGGTAAATCGGAAAGAATATTGCCTGCAATATGTGTAAGCGTCTTTCCAGGCCTTATAATAATTAGGGTTGTCTGCCATGGTATGGTCTTGTTTATATCCATAGAAACTTTTGTAAATTTGACGGTTCATTGTGGATAATCCGGTTTTGCAACCATCATCCCAACCTTTGGCATAATCAGGGGGAGAACCAGGAGGAGCGCTCTTGACAAGCCCATAAGGCCAAGGGGCAAACATACTATCATCACTAAAGACATTACCACGACACTGCGGTAGTACGCAGAGTATAAAGATCATGGTAATGGTTCGTATAGTGTACATAAATGATTAACTCTTACAAAAATTGTCGACGAGAATACTGCATGGTATAACGTGAGCAGTACCAAAAAGCAGTTTTCCAACCAATATAATATTCACGGTTTTGTGAATGATTAGGGTCTTGTTTAAATGTATAAAAATGGCGGATAAATGCATTTGCAGTTGCGGATATGCCGGTTTCACAGCCATCAACCCACCCTTGTTTAAATAAGGTAGGGGCATCCTCAGGGCCTTTTCTTAAGAGATCTTGCATCCAAGGTGGACCAGAACGCGGACGAAAATTGGCACATGACGTTACCATAAGTAATGCCATAACCAATGCTGCTATTCTGGTAAATCGTGGTGTCATAGATTGTTTTATCTCCAGTTTCCAAGTCCGTGTTCATCATGTGTCATTGCCATATAACCGCAATAAC
Organism: uncultured Alphaproteobacteria bacterium; assembly: GCA_937907045.1. Lineage (GTDB taxonomy): Bacteria > Pseudomonadota > Alphaproteobacteria > Rickettsiales > UBA6187 > CALCTU01. The sequence continues at coordinate 15,353 of CALCTU010000199.1, read as the reverse complement.
TATAGGCGTCTTTCCATATTTGATAATACACAGGATCAGATATTAAATGTGGATCCTGCTTCCATTCATGGAACATTTTATTAAAGCTATTGGCGTAGCCTGAGTAACCACTAGAGCATCCATCTTTATATCCTTTGCGGAAATTTTCAGGGCCGAAATCAAGTTCCATGACGGTACTTGCAGGGCGTGCCCAACCAATTTTTGAATGAAAATTAGTACATCCGGACAACAAGGCTACTGTCAGTAGTGCCAATAAGCATCGAGTATGTGGATTATTAGCATTCATTAGTGCGTCTCCCAGTCTAACTGGAAGGTACAAATAGAAGAAGCATCTTGATAGCCACGCAGGTACCACTGATCATTCACGAGACGGTAACCATCAACTTTGGGTGTAATAAGACGCATAGATCCTGCACCCATCGCACTTGACATATTGTCGCACCCAGCTTCAAATCCTGCTCCATAGCTGTCATCATCATGTTCATTTGCGACAGGATATGACGTTGATTCATAGTAATTATATGGTTGTCCATAGCCTTCATAACGATGGCCTGGTACAATATCTTCGGTTACCTGTAAGTTAGGAGGCATTTTGGCTGTGGGAGTATTATAAAATATTTGGTTCCGCATTGGTTTAGGTTGCCAGTGACGCTTCTCACTCCACTCACTAATGGTGTTGTTAACTTGCTTTAAAGAGCAGCCGGAAACACCAAGCGCAAGAGCACTTAAGATACCTATACGAATAAATAAATATGCAACGTTATGCATTGTGTTATCTCCTCATTTCTCAGCGAAATCCTTAATTTATTCAGTTTACCACAATAATATGTAAGTTTTGTGACAAACAATCAATGATATTGCCTTATTTTGTCCTAGAAAGAGCATAAAAATCGTGGTATGAACGTCAGGGTTCAGGGGTATGTGTTGTAAGTGCCCAACTTTTAATTGCACGGGAGGGGTGCTTATGCGCGCTGTTGTTTTAATTCTTCTGGTTCTGATTATCATTACTGGTGGCGTCTATACGGGGGCATGGTTTTTTGGTGCTTCGCTACTCAAGAAAAATATTTCCACTAATCTTGAAGATAGCGGGGTGGCATTTGAAGAAATAAAGCTTTCGGGTTTTCCGACTAAGATGTTGCTTACGGTTAAAAATCCAGAGTTTGTTAAAGAACAAAATCGCGTTAAAATTGCAGACGATGTGATCGTTAATGTTGGAATCTTGGGGCAACGGTTAAACGTGACAACGGTAGGTTCGTTTGAAGCATTTGAAGGAGATGAATCGATTGTAAAAATTGAGCCTACGCAGAAGAAAGTGGCTCAAGTTCGATTAAGTTTTGAACCATTAACCATATGGAAATATGCCGTTGGTGGTAGGTCTGAGAAAAGTGGTAATACATCATTCCAGGATGAAGTATTATCAGTCACTAAGTCTGTTAAATTTTCTTTTAAGCCTGCTAGAGCCTCACAAGGTCAAGAGGAATTAGCAAAATGGGAGGATATGTCAGTAAAAGTAAAATTTGACCAACCATCCAGGGCGGACATGTTACATATGGGAATTATAGGAGATGTTAAGAGCCTTGAAGTAACGCCTCTTCTTGAGCAATTTATTGCGGCCCAGGATGCTGACCCTTCAACCGTAGTATATAATGTTGAGTACCAAAACAAAGTATCGAGCTATGGTCCAACAAGTATGGATTTTGATTTATACTATAAAGGGCCTAGGGGAGCCGATAGTGTTGACTCAATGACGTCTTCAACTCCTCTAGACCTTGAAGTGAGAAGTTTCAATTTTACGAGCGAACTGGGCGATGGCCAGGGAAAAGGGCTTATATCATTGGAGCCTCAATTATCGGGTCTTCAAGCTCCTAAATTTGCGATGAAGTTTGATGTAAAGAGCAGTTATACACCCAAGTGGTATGAAGTGACTGTTCAGGAAGTGCGTGCCGAGTTTGCAAAGATGGGTGCAATGATAGATAGCGCCTTATCTCAAGCTAATGGTGCTTCTTCGGATGCTCCCATTGCGGATCAGTCCATGCGGATCATGAAACAAATCACAAGCTATTTTGAATCTAACCCAGCTAAAGTAGAACAACTTGTGCCTGATCTTCATTTAGAAGGCAGTCTTGATTACACAATGGACATTTCGGTTGATCCTGCGGCTAAGAAGTTTTTTGTTAATGATGTTACCTTCTCGACAGATAAAGGGCGACGTTTTGCGCTATCAGGTTATTTTGATTCTACTGCAACTAGCTCACAAGCTCCCTTTGGTGGCGGTGAGTTAAAGGTTGAGTGGGCAAATTATCCTGAAGAAGTTAAGCGTAGTGTAGATGCTATAAAAGGATTATTGGATCTCTATGAAGAAGCCATTACAGTGCCAGAGGATAGGTTAAATAATTTTGTTGCCTTGCCTGAACTTTCAGATGGTTTCTCGAGTGATTTAGTGACTCTGTTAAAGGCATTGTCTGATGAGCCTCAATCTGGATCTAATGATCTATCACTTACAGTGCAACTTGCTTCCGAACAAGGCCCAACTATTGGGACTCTTCCAATGATGGGAGCGATGATGGTATGGTCAGAATTTGCTGGTAAACACTTGCCAAAGCCTGATGCAGACCCCGCAACCACTAGTGGACAAAACAACAACACTGGTGAAGGTACAGAAGATAGCGCTGTATCGCCTATATCTTCTGCGGATCAGCCAGAAGGTGCCAATGCAGCAGAAGCGCCATTAACGGCAAATGCTTTAGCTCAAACTGAAAAACCTCTACAGGCTACTGCGCAGCAGTAGCAGTGTGTTTTTCTTTGTGTAAGGAAGGTCCAGCTAAATAGGCGTAGGCGAGCAGTAACGGCTGCCGAACGTAATTGACAGAATACTAAATTGCGAAATGATTTTGGTTTGGGTGCTAAAGTGATGCACGCACGGATTGATTAGTTTTTATGCCTGTGGATGACTCTTCCTTTGGAAAGATCATAAGGGGTCATCTCAACAGTTACGCGGTCTCCAACCAATACCCGAATTCTGTTTTTGCGCATACGTCCAGAAGTATGTCCTAATATTTCGTGATCATTGTCTAATTTGATACGAAACATGGCGTTTGGTAGTAATTCAAGCACAACGCCTTCAAATTCGATTAGCTCTTCTTTGGCCATATGAAAAATAATGTTTTTAAATTTGAACTGAGCAGAAAGTCTGCGCCAGCGTGTTTAAACAAAAAAGGATTGTTTATCAAGTAAAAAATTACTTTCTCTGTAGAAGATAGATGAGTGTAAAAAATTTACGATACGTTTCAAAATCCATAGAAATGCGATCTTCGAGTGATGATTGCAACTCTTCGGCGCCTTCATTATGAATTGATCTGCGTCCCATATCAATAGCTTCTACCTTAGTTGGCTCAGCTGTCTGTAACGCTTGTATATAGCTATCACATACAATACTGTAGTCTTTTATAATACGGCGCAATGATTGCAGCGGAGCTGAAACCATGACAGTAGCGTCGTCTTTATTGGTTTGGCATACAATATTAAAGAAAATTTTATTTTCTTTAATCGATACTTCTACTCTGTATGGACCGGGATGTTGATCGTGATAGAAGCTGTTATCTTCCAGTATGTCGGTAATAATGCGCTGCTTTTGTTCGTCAGTTGCACGGCTAACGAGCAAATTATCTTGGTCTACATAAAGTTCAACAATATGGGTCATGAACGGATGCTAACAGAAAGTGCGTGCGCGTCAAGTCCTTCATGATTTGCTAATATTTGCGTGTCACTAGCCAATGTTTTAAATGCTTTCTGGCTGCATCCAATAACAGACATGCGTTTTAAGAAATCATAAACGGAAAGGCCTGATGAAAAACGTGCTGTAGAAGAGGTGGGAAGGACGTGGCTTGGTCCTGCTATATAATCTCCCATGGCTTCAGGGGTATATCTTCCTAGGAAGACTGCTCCAGCGTGTTGTACTTCACGTAGCATAGCATTAGCATCTTCTTCATCTAAGGCTAACTCGAGATGTTCGGGAGCAATTTTGTTAATTAATGATGGTGCTTGGTTCGTGAGATCGTCAACAACAATGATTACGCCACGTTCAGACCAGCTTGTAGCTGCGATATGTTTGCGTGGTAATTGCTCAAGCTTTTCCTGGATAGAGGTGGCTACGCGTTTTGCCCATGATTCATCATCGGTAATTAAAATAGATTGTGCATGCTGATCATGCTCAGCTTGTGAAAGTAGATCTGCAGCAATCCACTCAGGGTCTGATTGATTATCAGAGACAACTAAAATCTCAGATGGGCCAGCAATCATGTCGATGCCAACGTGCCCATAAACATAACGTTTGGCCGTGGCTACATAAATATTACCTGGACCAACGATACAGTCTACTTTCTTTATTGTTTGAGTTCCGTAGGCAAGAGCTGCTATAGCCTGCGCACCTCCAATTTTATAGATAGTATCCACACCAGCAATGTTGGCTGCAGCCAGCACAGCAGGATTAAGAACATTATTGGGGGCGGGCACTACCATTGTCAATTTCTCTACTCCAGCAACCTTTGCTGGAATAGCATTCATGAGAACCGAGCTTGGGTAGCTTGCTAGTCCGCCTGGTACGTATAAGCCAACAGAAGACATAGGGCGCCAAACATTGCCAAGTCTAACACCAAGATTGTCTACATAGTCAATGTCATGTGGAAGTTGCTTTTGGTGGTAAGAGGCAATGCGTTGCGCGGCGTTTTGTAGTGCTGCTACTACCTCTTTAGGGCATGCATGACTTGCTTCCTCAATTGCCTGGCTGCTTAGTTGAGCTATATCATCATGGTGGTCAAATTGTTGAGTGAGTTCTTGTAATGCCTCGTCTCCACGGTCTCGGACGTTGTTGATAATGCGTTCAACATTGCGGGTAATAGTACCATCCATCGAGGACTCAAAAGCAAGCTTCTTAGCAAGTTGAGTATCAAAGCTACTATCTTTTGCAAATAATATCGTTGCTGTTGTCATGAGCAGGCTTCCTCTATGAGCTTGATAATATCTTTTAATCGACTGCTTTTTGTTTTTAAAGAAGTACGATTAATTGCCAAGTAGGATGATATATCAGCAATGACTTCTATTTCTTCTAGGTTATTTGCCTTGAGTGTACTACCAGTGGATACCAAGTCAACAATGCGGCTGCACAAACCAAGTGTTGGTGCTAACTCCATTGCGCCATTAAGTTTGATGCATTCAGCTTGTATATTTCGTTGTGCAAAGAATTGTTTGGTAATATTGGGATATTTCGTGGCAATTCTAATGTGACTCCAGTGGGTAATATCATCTGTTTTAGCTTGGGTTGCAGGTTCAGCTACCGATAGCCTGCACTTACCTATTCCCAAATCAATAGGAGTGTAGAGGTCTTCATATCCGCACTCAAGCAAAACATCTTTACCTACAACGCCTAAATCTGCCGCGCCAAATGCGATAAACGTTGCCACGTCAAAGCTGCGAACACGAATGAGGTCAATATCGGATTGGCTAGTAGAAAATCGTAATTTTCTACTAGCGTCGTCAAAGAAGTCATTCTCTGGTATAATGTCGGCTTGTTCCAATATTGGAAGAAGTTCTTTCAAAATGCGCCCTTTGGGTGCAGCAAATATTAATTTCTCAGCCATAATCACCACATGTATTTTTTAGCCCATAAATCATAGAGATAAACAGCAAAAATACAACATAAACATCGTTAAATAAGGATTATAACGAATTATAAGATATTTTGAGTTTTGTGTACTTTTGAGCGTTTTTGTGGTATACTATATAAATTGATGAAGAGATTGCTTATAGATGGTGCCTCTTGATGGTCCATCTGATGAATATCAAAGCCGATAAGGCGCCCTCTAGAAAGCGAAGCAATAGAGTATCATCATGTGCGCCTTTGGGAGCTATATTACATTGAGGGAGAACCTAAGAGTATAAATATTTGTTACCAAGATGTTACATGAGTGTGCTGTACTTGTTGCGTTAAGCAATGCCGGCCACATTTAAGAAGAAATGTGGCGGCAATAAGTGGAGGTAAAAAGCGTATGTATACACAGTTAGGTAAATTTATTATTATCATGACAACATGGATGTTGATTACGGCATGTTCAACGGATCGTCATTATGTTCGCAGTCATATAGAAAGCGAAGTAAAGCAGCAGGTTTCAAAATATGGTAAGTTTGGAACGTCTGAATTTGAGTATTTATCGTCTCAAGATTTGTTAGATCATTCGTACAAGGCTCGTCAGTCACAGATAACACAGCGGAAAAATATTGGTGCATTGAAATTAACTAAATACCATAAAGATAAGAAATCGTATCAAGTATATACCTTGCATAACCAAAACAGTAATTTTATGGCTGAGACCAAGTTGTTTGAAGAAAATAATAAAGATTATTTCTTTTCGTTTGGAATTAATCAGAGTACTAAAATGCCTGCAATGGGATTTAGGGTAGAGTTCTAAACAGCATAGTATTTGCAAATATCACAACATTTTAATTAAGGGTCAAGGATCACTAATAATAGTGATTCTTGACCTATGCGCATAATTCTATATAAGTGTGTGTTTTTAAATGTATTCTAAATAAAGTATAGGATTATGCCAAGATCTCGTGAAGCGCTCATTGCTGAATTTCAGAAGGCAGAAAAATATTTCACCCAAAATAAACACGTACTAGCATATACCGCATTAAGAACTGTGGTGCTAGATTCTTGTGAAAATAAGGAGGTGCTTCTGAAAGAATATATTAATCAACTGATTGAAAGTCCTGATCATATTTCTGAGCAATATAAAGATAAAGAATTATTTGGCCCGGTATTTAATTTATTAGGCATGGTGTACCGTCAAGGTAAAGGTGTCGATCCGTGTTTCGTTGCAAGTGCAAAATGTTATAACATTGCAGTAAGGCTTGGTTATTTGCCTTCATGCCTTAATGCTGCTTATTTATATAGTAGTCAAGGAAAGCTAGATGATGCCAGAAAATGCATTAATATAATATTAAAATCACCGTCATCCATGATAAACCCGGTGCCAGTGCTTGAGTTTATAGCCACCTATATGTCTGAAGAATTACCAAGTTATTTTAAGCGATTCAGTCAATTATGGACAAAGCAACATGGTGCGGGTTTTCATGATCATACAATGCAGTATGTAGTTGAAGAGAATGAGACGCTTAGACAGATAACTGAAAGTCAGGCGCAGGTTGTTGCGCAGCTTCAAGAGCGTTCGCAGCTGCTAGCATGTCAAAAGGCAGCATTAGAGAAATCTATAGCCGAACTTGAACAATGCGTCACAGAATTATCGGTACAAATAGCTAACCAGAGTGCTTTACGGCCACGTTATCAGCTTAAAGATCCAGAGTTTGGACCAAGAGGAACGCTCCCAGGTCGATTAAGCTATAGTCAAGCGTAATATAAAGAAAAACTATCCATGCATTAGTTTTTCTACTTCTTCTTGTACTTGGTCAATAAGGCCAGTGTTTTGACTCCGTAATACCACACTGACACCATACTGATTATCTTTCTTGAACGGATAGGAGCCAATCTCAACTTCAGGATAACGGCCTTGAATGTCTGCTAGGCGTGAGGCAATTTGACTTTCAGAGACAAAGGCTGAGACTTCCTTACTGTGAACAATGGAGCCGTTCTCAAGGTAAGGTTTACATGCTTCAAACATGGCTTGCATGATTTTCGGTATTCCTGCCAAAACAAACACATTCTCAACTTTATAACCCGGAGCACTGGTGACGGGGTTGTCAATAAGGATGGCGCCGCTTGGAACATCGGCCATTTTAAGTCGTGCATCGGTGAGTTCATCATCACTGGCATAATAGCCACGAAGGCGTTCAACCGCCTCTGGATGACGGTATAGCTCCATGTTGAGTGCTTTTGCGACGGATGCACTGGTGATGTCATCATGAGTGGGGCCTATTCCACCAGTAGTAAATACATAACTAAAGCTATTTCTTAGTGTGTTGACAGTGTCAATGATTGTTGATTCAATATCGGGTATAACGCGTACTTCCATGAGCTGAATGCCCATTGAGCCAAGTTCATTCGCCAAGAAGTTAAGATTCTTGTCTTGTGTTCTGCCAGATAATATTTCATTTCCAATAATAATTAGGGCTGCTGTAAGGGATTTGCTCATAATTTGCTATATTTTTGCGTGTTGAATCGTTATAGTGCTAGCCCCACTTATACCATTTTTCGACAAATTAATTTGTTGGAGTCGGATATAAGCGCCGTAAGTAATTACGAAGCAGTATTATAGTATATTTATTGAAGCATGCGCAACTTAACAATACGTAATTTTATGTCTAACATTACTATTCATTCAAAAGAAGATTTCGAAAAAATGAGAACCAGTGGCCAGTTGGCTGCATCAGTGCTAGATTATATTGCCGATTATGTTGAGCCTGGGGTTACTACGGATTATCTGAATAGCCTATGTCATGACATGATTGTTCAACATGATGCTATTCCAGCTCCTCTTGGCTATAAAGGATTTCCAAAATCCATTTGTACGTCAATAAATCACGTAGTATGTCACGGTATTCCGGATGACCGCAAATTAAAAAATGGTGATATTGTCAATATAGATGTTACCGTGATTGTAGATGGTTGGCATGGTGATACAAGCCGCATGTATTTTGTAGGAGAACCTTCGGTCAAAGCAAAGCGTCTTTGCCAGGTTACGTATGATGCTATGATGCTGGGCATTGAACAAGTAAAGCCAGGAAACACCCTTGGAGACATTGGTCACGCGATTCAAGAATATGCTGAATCACATCGTTATTCAGTGGTAAGAGATTATTGTGGTCATGGTTTAGGAAAAGTATTTCATACAGCACCCAATATTATGCATTATGGTTCTCCGGGTGAAGGTTTGGTATTAGAAGAGGGAATGTTCTTTACGATTGAGCCAATGATTAATGCAGGTCGTTATGAAACCAAGCTCAATGCAAAGGATGGTTGGACGGTATGGACCAAGGATAAATCATTATCAGCTCAATTTGAACATAGTATGGGAGTGACTTCTGATGGCGTTGATATTTTTACTTCATCTCCTAAGGGTCTAAACTGCCCGCCATATCATGTCTAAACCACATTATACAGGTCACCGTGCGCGTCTAAGAAAGCGCTTGCTGGATTCAAGGTCTGGAAGTTTGCCTGACTATGAGATATTGGAAGTCATATTATTTGCCGGCAATCTACGCTCTGACACAAAACCTCTTGCAAAGCAGTTAATTTCGCAATTTGGATCACTAGCAGATGTGCTTACGGCCAAGGCTGAAGATTTGTTGTTAATCAACGGCATGAATGACACTCAAGTTGCAAATATTAGGGCAGTACAAGAAGCCGGAATTCGTCTTGCAAAATCCAAAATCAATGATGTACCAATATTTAATAATGGCCAGGCAGTTATCGATTATTGTATGTCCACCATTGGTCATAAACAAACAGAACATTTTTGTGTGCTCTACCTGGATAGTAAGAATCAATTGCTAGCAGATGATGTTCATGATCATGGAACGGTGAATAAGATTTCAATTTTCCCAAGAGAAATAGTACGCAGGGCACTTAGTTTGCATGCTAGCAGCATTATTTTGGCTCATAATCATCCAAGTGGTGATCCAACGCCATCAAGCGCAGATATCACACTCACCAAAGCAATTAAAGCTGCCTGTCAGCTATTGGATATTACGCTTCATGATCATGTGATTGTTTCGCCAGTTAATGCAATATCTATGCAGGCGTGTTTGCAGTAATAAACAGGCTACCAATAGGAAGCTGTTGGTTATGGATTGCTTGAGAAAGATGGTAAGAAGGTAAGCGTTCCGTGACGCAAATTTCAATTACCCCAAAGCTGTTAATTTGAATGTAACCCTTTTCTTCTAATTGTACAATGACGGCATCATCGGCAACATCCAGGGGCGTTTCTGAAATACCATTTTTTATAAGTAGGTTTGCATTGCTATCAAGAAGTAATAAAATAAGCGCCATGTTGCCAGACTTCATGGCGTAGTGCAGCGGCGTATTGCCGTGAGCATCCTTATGGTCAACGTTGATTCCTTTTTGAATAAGTGCAAAAGCAACATTGTCACTTTCATGTGGGCGGTCACGCACCAGAGTGTGCAAAAGATTCTGTTTGTCTGTTTCTTTAATAAAGTTGGGATCTGCGCCGTATATTAGTAATAAATTGATTATTTCAAGCTTTTCTGAACTTTGATCAACGACGCTATAAAATAAAGGTGAGTAGCCTGATTTGCAGATAATATTTGGGTTTGCACCGTTTTCTAGTATCAGTCTTACAATTCCGACGGGCCCTGTACGTACTTGAGAGTGTAAGATTGTTTTACCTAGGGCATCTTGTTCATTAATAAATTTCTTAAATGCATGCGGATGTCTTTTTGCAAATGAGCATGCTTTACTGGTATCGGTTCCAAATAAACAGGTTGTCTTAAATTCTTCACGTATTGCTTGGAGAGTGGGCATATGAAATGAATCTTAATGGTATTACTTCATGACTATATCAGCAACATGTATATCATGTTTGCGCAGAAATGTCAGGGTATTTAGCAGTCGATCAACAGAAGTGTTTTTATCCGCTGCAATAATAATGCGCGCGTCTTTATGCTGGTTCACCATGGTAAGCAAGGCTTCGTGAAACAACAATTTTGAGTCATAGTGTGTTTTATTTAATATAAAGTTTTCTGGATTCTTTGAAAGTGTAATTGTAATAACGTTCGGGTCCGTAATCGCTTTTGTGGTGCTGTGTTCGTCTGTGGGTAAATTAACATCAATGGCCAGCGGGACGGCATTGGCAGTTAGTATTAGAAACACAATTAATAAAAACATTACATCAATTAATGGTGTAAGATCAGGAAGCATATCGCTAGCGATGCTTTGCCGCTTACCAGTTTGGTTGTTGATGTTAATCATGGGTAATGCCTTCAATGGCAAGTGATTCTTTGTTCAGCTCGTGCTGGTAATAGTCAAGTCGCTTATCCGCAAATCGTGTAAACATAAATGCGGCTACCAAACATGGTAGTGCTATTATCAGTCCCATAGCAGTGGTAAGCATTGCTAGCCATAATCCATCTGCGATAAGTGCTGGAGTTACAGGTTCAGTTGTTTTTGAGATAGTATAAAAACTACCAATAATGCCAAGCACGGTTCCCAGTAAACCAATCATCGGGCTAATGATGGCAATGAGCCTTAAGACATGCGTGTTTTTGTAGTAATAATCTTTTTGAGAGAGTAATAGATGCTCAACAAGTTCGTCCCGGATAGCTTTTGGTTTTGAAGCGTTCTGTTGTAATGTGTCTTTTAGAGAGCGTAATACGTTGCTCTTTAATGTAGCGGGTTGACGCAAGCAAAATAATGTACGTTCGATAATTAATGATAATCCAACGGTGGAAAGAAATAAAAAAATCAGTCCCAATGGACCGGTGAAGCTAAGCTGTTCTAGAAGGGCCGTCATTTTTTTGCCTAAAAATGTTTAGGAAGTTAAGCGAAATGATACAGGAAAGGTTGCTGTTGTTGAAATGGCCTTTCCGTTCACTATCATAGGTTTAAATTGCCATTTAGCAATGTCTTTAACGGTTTGGCGATCCAAAATGGCATGGCCTGATGATTGGACAATTTGTATTTCTTCAATATATCCAATATCGTTTACCCATACCTGCACTAGTACATCTCCTTCAATGCCCATGCGCTTGGCACGTTTTGGGTAGCGTGGTTTTTTATTTTGACCAACGTGTTCCAATTTTTCTACGGGCAAGTAGGCTGTAGATTCTTCTTCGGTGGGTTGAGGTGTTATTTCAGGCGTAGGTGTAGGTGTGGTTTGTGCTGAAGTAACAGGTATCATTGGTTTGTTAAGAACAATAGGCTCGGGTTCCTTGTGTTGTTTGGGCGGGACCACTGGTTGGTCGAGGTGAGGACGGGTAACTTTTTTAGGAGTTGGTTCCACTTCTTGCGGTTTTGCGATGCTCACACGAATAACAGATGGCGTTTGAGGGGCAAAGCTATGATCAAGAATTATTGGAGAGTGTTGTGCTAATATCATGGCAAAGAGCATTGCATGCATGGCAACGGATAATGTTACTGCATATTTTTGCGGAATCAAACGTGGTAGCGCTATTGTGTTCATAAGGCCATATAGTATAGCGTGTATTTTATTAAATGCAAATGATTCTCAGAGTCATTCTTGACAATTATGCTGCCACCGCTTATGACATCAGCTCAAAATAACGAAATATGCTATTATTATTGAGGATGTCAGACTATGATACGTACACTTGTCTTTACTACTGCATTATCAACAACTCTAACAGTTAGCATGGCAGCTGTAGCGAGCCCAACGCATCAGGATAGGGCTTCTGTGATTATGGACAGAGTGATGGTTGTAGGTAATAAAGACAATATATCCGATATCACAGGGTCTGCCTATGTGGTAGACGAAGAAGAGCTAGAAAAATTTCATTATACCGATATCAATCGCGTTCTAGCGAAAGTTCCGGGTGTTAATATTCAAGAAGAAGAAGGCTATGGTAATCGTCCCAATATTGGTATTCGTGGAGGTAGATCAGAGCGTAGTGCAGATATTACACTGATGGAAGATGGTGTGCTGATTGCTCCAGCCCCTTATGCTGCGCCTTCTGCATATTATTTTCCGCGTGTTGGACGCATGGAGTCCGTGGAGGTTCGTAAGGGATCTTCTTCAATTAAATTTGGGCCACAGACCACCTCTGGAGCGGTTAATCTTATCTCAAAGTCTATTCCGAATCAGCGTAAATTTGAAGCAACCGGCATTTATGGAGAAGACAGCACTTACAAATCTAACGTAACGTTTGGTGATGCAGTAGATAATGTTGGCTTTCTTGTGGATATTGGCCATGAATCAACCGATGGATTCAAGTCAATTGGCAAAGTTGGTGGTGATACAGGGTATTCTATTCAAGATGGAATTGCGAAGTTAAGATTTTCTACTGACGAAACATCAGATATCTATCAATCCATAGAGTTTAAGGTTGGTTTTACGGAAGAAGATTCGGATGAAACATATTTAGGGCTTACAGAAGCTGACTTTGCAGCGAACCCATTTCAGCGTTATGCAGCCAGTCAGCTAGATAATATGGATGCTGAACATAAACAATTTATGATGCGTCACTACATTGAGCCAGTGGAAGATTGGGATATCACGACAACGGTCTACCGCAATGAATTCAAGCGTAATTGGTATAAAGTTCAAGATATAACCGTTGGTGGCGATGATTTGGGTGGTAGTTTGAGTGCAGCATTAGACAGTGCAGCGCACTTGGCGGCCCTTAAAGGGGATACAGACCTAGATGGAAGTGATGCCAATCATATTGCGCTTAGAGCCAATAATCGTAAATATTTTTCTCAGGGCATTCAAACACAACTAGCGGGAAGTTTTACCACTGGCGATATTGAGCATGAAACTGAATTTGGTATTCGTTATCATTATGATGAAGAAGACCGCTATCAACATGAAGATAAATATAGCATTATCAATGGAGTATTAAATCTTACTTCTGCAGGGGCAGCTGGATCGAATGCAGACCGTGTTGGCAGTGCGACGGCTTTGGCAATACATATGTTGGATGACATGACCATTGGTAGGTGGCATGTTTCCCCGGGATTACGTGTAGAGTCAGTAGAGCTAAAACGTGATGATACGAAATCAGGAACCATCATTAAAAATGATATAACCGCTTTTATTCCAGGCATCGGTATTGGTTATGATGTATCCGAGCAGCTAAATGCATTTGTAGGTGTGCATAAAGGTTTTGCTCCGCCTGCGCCCGGTTCTACTGGACCTGTTGATGAAGAAGAAAGCATTAATTACGAACTTGGTATGCGTTATACCCAAGATGCTCTGTTTGCTGAACTGATTGGCTTCTTTACTGATTACGACAATCTCCTAGGAGATGATACGATTTCGTCTGGTGGTTTGGGTACTGGAGATGCGTTTAATGGTGGTGAAGTAGAAGTATATGGTGTTGAATTTAATACAACATATGATATGGCAGAGCAGTTTAATGCTCGTGACGATTTACGTTTTCCAGTTAGTTTTAATTATACATACACGCAAGCAGAATTTAAAAGTAGTTTTAATGATGGTGCCGCGGTATGGGGCGTAGTGACCGCAGGAGATGAGCTTCCTTATGTTCCTGAGCATCAGTTCTACACATCTATTGGTGTAGAAAATGATGTATGGGGTGTTCACGTGAGTGGTAAATATATAGACCAAATGCGTACGCAAGCAGGTAGTGGACCAATTCCGGCAGGCCAAGGAACCGATAGCCGGTTTATTATCGATGCGTCTGCAAATTACCAGGTCCATGAAAATGCTAATGCATTTGTAACTATTACCAATCTTACGGATGAAGAATATGTTGCTGCTAGACGTCCTGCAGGTGCTAGGCCTGGTGCCCCGCAAACTATTTTGGTAGGAATGAAAGTTAGCTTCTAACCTTAGGGGAATATTGCACCGTCATTCATGCCATGATTTGTATCAGCGTCATAGCGTTTTTCCATAGACTGGTATTTTCTAAGCACGTTCTGGGCGGTGCTATTGGCTTGGTTGCCAAGATGATTGCATGAACGTTCGGCAGGTAGCGATGTGAGTGCCGCTTTAATTTCTTTGGCCGCATTTAGTCCAAAGTCCCGGTGGCCATCCTCATGCTGCACCAGGGCAGTGTAATAATCATCCCATTTTTGTTTTAAGTTAGGCGCTAGGTTATTGCGTGTTTCTAATTCGGGTAAGGTGTAATTTACATCCACGCTAACATTGACATCTTCAAGCATGCATCCATTTGTGTCCTGTTTGTAATTCCAGTTCCACTTAATATACCAAGAAGTATACCCATCCCATTTTGTGGGTGAATTACGATTGAGTTGTTGTCGAATTTCTTGTGCACTAGTTCCATAGACAGAATAATAACGCGTGCTGATATTTGCGTCGACATCAACCCCAGATGTGTCATAAGATTGACCGCAGGAGCCTAAGGAAAATAATAAAATAATAAAAATACGTGAAAACTTCATGCCATCCCCCCATCGTTATTAAGCATAACATATTTTAGAGTAAATAAACAATCATATCGGGTCTAACAAACGCTTGACATGAATCATAAGTATCGTGTAAAAGCGTGCCTCCTAGCAATTTGATGCTAGTATTTTTTTGTGATGGGGCCTTAGCTCAGTTGGTAGAGCGCTTGATTTGCATTCAAGAGGTCAGGAGTTCGACTCTCCTAGGCTCCACCATTTTTCCGGGTCTACCCCAATTACGGGGGCACGTATCACATTTATCTAACCACATAATATT
>CALCTU010000198.1 GCA_937907045.1 uncultured Alphaproteobacteria bacterium | reverse complement strand
TTTAGATAATATGGCAACACCATTATAGGTTTTTTGGCCATGAACAGCATGGTTATAGCCGCAATCATCAACAATTTGGTATGGAAATTTATCGGTTTCGCATTTAAGTTCCTGTAAACACACTATATCCGGTGCGTCAGGTTTGGATAAATATTGTTGTAAATGTTCTGCACGAGATTTCACCGAGTTGACGTTCCAAGTTGCGAGGGTAATTGTCATTGATTTAACCAAATATTAACGCTTTTGAGCTATGATACATTAGAAACTAATTATTAAAAGTTCATAATAACATAGCTAGCCATGGCAAATGAGCAAACATTAATTGAAGCTGTTAGAGCAAATAATTTAGAAAATGTTCGGATGGCCCTTGAGTCGGGTGATTCGGATGTTAATGGTGTGTATAACAGCCAATCATCACTTCACTTTGCTGCAAGACATGGCAATAGTGCCATAATAGCGTTGTTGCTAGAAAAAGGTGCTGATATTACACTGGTAAATGAAGACGGAAATAGTGCTCTTCATTTGGCAGTGCATTTTTGTCATCGTGATGCAACGGCAATGTTAATTAAAGCTGGATGCGATCTTGTTTTGCAAAATAATCAACATATAACACCTATGCAAATGGCATGTGTTAACATGACCCATCCCGGCCCAGATGTAGTTGCAGAGCGTGCAATGGAGATTTTAGCATTGATGGTAGGTTGTTATGCAAAAGCAAATGAACTTTCCTTAGATGTGGTAGAGCCAGAGCCAGAGCCAGAGCCAGAGCCTGAGCCTGAGCCTGAGCCTGAAGTTGAAGCTCAAATAAGTGAGGAATCTCAGGAACAAGAAAGTGCATCAGCTGTACCTAACGAACAAAGTGAGAAAGAAAATTCAGAAGAAGAGCAAGAAAAGATAGTTAAGGAAGAAAAAGAGGAGAAAAGTGATGATAACAAGCCAGCAGAATGAGAATAGTCCTGCAACAGAACTTCAAGAAGCCTTCGGTTGTATGATCTGTAATCAACGTAATAATGATATAGCTACACATCTTGAAGTAACGGAAGCCTTGCTTGTTGCTGGAGATCTTCAGGCGGCATTATCGTCAGAGTCAGGTCGTTATTAATAACGCTCCAATATCGCGTCCTTCTGCTAATAGTACATTATAGGTTCTACAAGCAGCACCGGTATTCATGACATCAAAACGAACCCCCAGAGCGGATAAAAGATCATTGAGATTCTGTGGAATGGGGACGTGATGTTCGCCAGTACCTATAAGTAACAATTCAACATCATTATATTCGTGAATGTGTGATTTTATACAATCAATGTCAATGGTATGAAGTGATGTTGTTTTTAGTTCATGTAAATTTTTTGGGAACAGCAAAATGCTGTCTTCATATCTATCTTCTCCAATAGTGAAGCTCCCCGTCCCATAGCCAGAAATAATGTTTGTACCTGATTCAATTAAAGGAGTGATGTCCATGGCTACCCATCCGTAAGTGATATATTATCATTGCCAACGTATTATATTGGTAATTGAGACGGCTTTTTTTTCAGTACCCACATGGCCACCATAAGGCGTGTTAATAGTATTGCCGAGAACATAGAGGTAATAATGCCCGTTGACAGAGTTACAGCAAACCCTTTAATAGGCCCTGAACCAAAATTAAATAAAATGATTGCTGCAATAAGCGTGGTGATGTTGGCATCAAAAATGGTCTTAAATGCTTGCCTGAAGCCGTTATCGGTAGCGGCCATGACCGTTTTGCCTAGACGAACTTCTTCTCTGATTCGCTCAAAAATTAGCACGTTAGCATCCACCGCCATACCCAATGTAAGTACAATGCCGGCTATGCCAGGTAAGGTTAGGGTTGCACCAAAAATTGATAGAATGGCGACTACTAAAATAATATTCACCAATAATGCAATGTTGGCAAATATTCCAAATAGTCCATAATTGAGTGCCATAAACACTACAACCAAAATAAGACCTATAATCATTGCTTTTGCACCAGCTTCAATCGAGTCCGCTCCTAAGCTTGGTCCTACGGTGCGCTCTTCAATAATGTTGAGTGGTGCTGGTAATGAGCCTGCTCGTAGGAGTAGCGCTAAATCTGCTGCAGTTTGAGGAGTGAAGCTTCCTGATATTTGTGCTCTTCCATCAAGAATAACAGCGCGTATAACCGGAGCGGTTAATATTTTGTTATCAAGTACAATCGCAAAAGGTTTTCCAATATGTTTTTTGGTGATGTCGCCAAATTTTTTTGCACCCAAATTGTTAAATGCAATATCAACAACGGGTTGGCCGGTTTGATCGAATGAAGATTTGGCGCTATTTAACAAATCGCCACTAATAACGGCTCTGCGTTTAATGGTAAAAAAGCTATCACCTTCGTCGGTTGGAAGCCTAACTGACCCAGGAGGAACAGGTTTTTTGCTCATGTCAGGATATGGCATGGTATTGTCAAGTAAGTGAAAGGTCATTTTTGCAGTTTTACCAAGCAAACCTTTCAGGTATTCTGGGTCGTCAAGTCCAGGTACTTGTAATAAAATACGGTTATCGCCTGAGCGTTGAATATCTGGTTCACGCGTGCCAGTCTCATCAACTCTGCGACGTACAATTTCGATGGATTGTTCTAATACCTGACGTTGCATTTTATCGATTGTTTCCTGGGTATACCCAACGTAAATATCTGCTGGTTGTTCAGGTGAGATGATGACTTCAATTTCATTAGAAATGCTTTGTATTAAATTGACCACGCCACTACTAATGCTTGGATCTGTCAGTGTTAAGGCAACTTTACCGTCTTTTGTTCTGAGTCCACCAGTGTAGCGTATGCGTTTGTTATCAATAGTTTTTCCACGAAGGACGCCCCTAACTTCGCTTTTAAGGTTATCAATTTGTTCAAGTAAATATGTTTGGGTGTCCACTTCTAACAGTAGGTACGATCCGCCTCGAAGGTCTAGTCCAGGGTTTACGGTGTATTGCCCCAAAGATCCTAATGTTTCTTCAGGGTCTTCAATTATATTTGGCAAAGAGAATGCAACGGCCATGAGGCAAACGCATATGATAAAGCCAATGTTCCATTTGGAAAAATAAAGCATTTAAGCTGCCTTCTTAGGTTTGTTTTTACTCTTTTTGCCACCTTTGGCTTTATTGCTGCTGGGTGTAGAAACTTTAATATCGTCTTTGATAACTTCGTTGATGGTGTGCTTATAGATGGTTACTTCAACGCCATCGGCAATTTCTACAGTTAGTGTTTTATTATCGCTATTAACCGCAACAATGGTACCAATAATACCACCAGATGTGAGTATTTTTGTTCCCCGTGAGAGCTGATTTACCATTTCTCCATGCGCTTTAATTTTCTTTTGTTGTGGTCGAATAAGTAAAAAATAGAAAATCATGAGCATCAACACGAGTGGAAGCATTGTGGCTATAGCCGAACCAGGTTTTTCTGGTGGACCTAAAGGTGCTTGACCGTCCGCTAATGTTGTTGCTTCAATACTCTGGGTTTGTGCGTAAGCCTCATTAATCATGAGAAAATCCTCTAATATATTTAATTATGGCTGGCACATTAGAAACTAATGGGATGAAAATCAAGGGAAATCTACTTGCTATTTTAGAAGCAAATTTGTAGTCTTAACTATGCTTAAGGTATTCACAAAAATAAGTGCTGATGTCATGACAGGAATGGTTTATAGGCAGAGCCTGACTCTGCTAGTGTTGGTTGTTTTGACCTCTTGTATGCAGCAAAAGCCTGCTCAGGTTATTTCGTTATATAATAGTAATCCAGCTAGTTTTACTAATAATCCGTACCGTGTAAAGGTAGGGAAGGCTGATACTGTCTACACCATTGCTAAAAATCACCATGTGGATCTTCGTCATCTTATTGACATTAACCGTTTGCGTCCTCCGTATATTTTAACACCAGGACACATATTAAAAATTCCAACTCCCAAGTACCACCAGGTTCAAGAAGGTGATACAATTTATGCCATATCCCGTAGCTATGGCGTGGATATGGCAAGCTTGATGCGTTCAAATAAGGTAGAAAACCCCACACAGCTATATGTTGGTAAGAAAATACGTATTCCGTATGCATCGTATGCTGCGGTAGATCTTAACGATACTTCCATAGTTCAAATAGAGCCCGCTTCTGATACAATAACTGCATATTATCCTGAACCTAAAGGCAAATCCACAACCGCTGTAAAACAAGTAACGCACGCTGTTGCGCATGTTGCTCCCCAAAGTCCCATTAATGAACCTGGGGTTCCACTTCCACTGTTGCGTCCAAATGACTATCCTAAAGCGCAATTAAAGCCAAATAGTATAAGAAGGTCTGTTGCAAAGATAAATAATAGCTCAAGCAGGGTAGCTAAAAACACGGTTGCTAAAGCAAATCGTTCGGTACAAGTGTCTTCGTTGTCAAAACCACAATCGTACCGTTCTGGTAACACAACGGATTTTATCTGGCCAATCAAAGGAAAAGTTATCTCAAGGTTTGGTCCCAAAACAGGTGGTTTGTATAATGATGGGATTAATATTGCAGCCCCAAAAGGTTCGAGTATTAAAGCTGCTGCTGGGGGAAAGGTTGTTTATGCCGGAAGTGAGTTGCGTGGTTACGGAAATTTATTGCTGATTAAACATGATAATGGCTTTATGACTGCATATGCTCATGCAGAGAAGATATTAGTTAAAAAAGGTACTCGCGTAAATAAAGGGCAGGTCATTGCCAAAGTTGGACGATCGGGTAATGTATCAAAAGATCAGCTTCATTTTAGTATTCGCAAAGGGCGCAAAGCTCTTGATCCAAGCCGTTATTTAAAATCGTAATATTTTTGCGTTGACATGCATATGTTATTTTGTTCTACTTTAGATGCAAATCTAAAGTGGGGGGAACGATGGAGGCAGCTAAATTTTCAGAGATTTTGCAGAAATTGGAATCTGATAAATCGAGTATGCAAGAACTTAATTTGGCGCTCTATTTGAAAGCAAATTATAGCGATGCAACTGATTCTGGCAGAAATATACCTCCGTTAAAACATAATCAGATTCGCAGTTTGTTTCGTGAAATTGTATTAAATAATACAACACTTAAAACGTTAGATCTTTCTGGTATTCGTATTGACGTGACAATTATGAAAGAATTATGTGTAGCATTAAAGACTACGCAGATAGAAACGTTAAAGTTAGTTAACTGTAAAATATCAACGCGCTCGTTACGTCATCTAATGCATGCTCTGCCAAATGTTAGTACATTAAAAGAGTTGTATCTTGCCGAAAATCAATTTGTCGCAAAAAGTGTTCCTTATGTCATGAAATATTTGGCATGCCCTGAATGTAAACTTGAGACGCTAAGTCTCTCGGATAATGGATTATGTGACCAAGGTATAGAACAAATGTTTAAAAGTCTTGAACAGATTGGAGCGCGATCATCATTGAAAACGTTACGTATAGCTAATACGTCTTTTTCGGAAAGAGGGTTTAAGAGTATCATGGCATATCTGAAGTGTAATTTACCGCTTGAAGTGATTAATATGTACGATGTTCTCATTCCTGGAGATGATGATGCTCTTAAGGAAGAATTCTTAGATGTCTTTAGAGATAACTTCTACGCAAAACGCATAGAAATTGACCAGATTAATCTTAATGTTGATCAGCAAGCAAGGCTACAGCAGATAAAGACCAGTAAAGAAGGTGTGGGGCATCATCTTTATGTTACTGATGTTGACGCACTTCTTGATTGGCCCTCATCGTGTGTTGGTGCCCCAGTAAAAACCAGCTGTTTGTGTACAGGAAGGGCTGCTTCAGCAGCTTAGCTGGTTTTATTATTTAAACTCTAGCACTACTTGGCCGTATGTGGTGCTATCGCCCTTTTTAAGGTGGATTTTTTTAATCTCTGCATCGCGCTCAGCATAGATGACATTTTCCATTTTCATGGCCTCTAGAATAAATAAATCCTGACCCTTCTTAACAGCTTCACCTTCCTTAACTAAAATATCAACTACCATGCCGGAGATAGGAGCTTCAATTTCAGTGGCATTAGAGCTATCAATTGGTTTTGGCATAAAATTACTAAGCTCTGCGGCCCGTGGGCTTTGTACGCATATTCTTACTCGTGAGCCAGCATGGGTAAGAAAATAACCGCCTGCAAAATGCTCTATATGAACATAGATTGATCTGCCATTGAGGGTGCCTTGAAACAATACATTTCCGAGCATCCAGTTGCTTCGAATTTCAAGATGTTCGGTTTCAAATCGGATGTTGTAACCACCATCTGTAGGGCGAGCAATAATAGGGTAGTGATCTTCATCAATGCTAACTACCCAACGATTACTGATATGACGCTCACGTCCAGGCATTTGACCAGAAATCCTGGCTGCTCTGGTAGCATCATCCAAGTATATGTGGGCGGCTACTGCTAAAAATACCCGAGTAGTTTCTGAGGTAAGTTCAGCGCCAAAGAAGCCATCTGGGTATTCTTGGGCAATAAAGTTGGTGTTGATATCCCCAGATGCAAAACGCTTGTGAGCAATAAGTGCTTCTAGGAAGCTGATATTATGCGAAATACCTCTAATAACATATTCACCCAGTGCAGACTGCATGGATTCTATGGCCTGTGCTCTGTTGCGGCCATAAGTAATTAGTTTGGCAATCATAGGGTCATAAAACATGCTAACTTGACCGCCTTCATATACGCCACTATCAATTCTGACATGTTTATTGGCTTCTGGTTCGCGATATTCAGATATTCTTCCAGATGAAGGTAAAAATCCACGTGTGGGGTCTTCAGCGTAAATGCGGGTTTCAATTGCCCAGCCATTTAATTTAATATCATTTTGCTTAAGCGGAAGTTTATCGCCTGCGGCAATGCGAATCATTTGTTCAACAAGGTCTAGCCCTGTAATATATTCGGTAACTGGGTGCTCAACTTGTAAGCGAGTGTTCATTTCCAAGAAATAAAATTCTTTCTTGTCATTTACAATAAACTCTACGGTTCCAGCCGACTGGTAACTAACTTTTTTAGCTAGCGATACGCATTGTTTGTACATTGCTTGGCGCGTTTTGTCGTCTAAAAATGGAGAAGGGGCTTCTTCAATGACTTTTTGGTGGTGGCGCTGAATAGAGCATTCTCTTTCACCTAGGCAGATTACGTTGCCGTGTTGATCGGCCAGTACCTGTATTTCGATGTGTCTTGGGTTTTCAATAAATTTTTCAATAAAAATACGATCGTCGCTAAAGCTATTTTTTGCTTCATTAGTAGCAGAGCGAAATGCTTGTGCTACTTCTTTTTCGGAATGCACCACGCGCATGCCTTTACCACCACCCCCGGCTGCGGCTTTAATCATTACAGGAAAGCCAATATCTTTGGCTATTTTGCTAGCTTCTTTCTCGTTCTTGATGACGCCGGTATATCCAGGAATGGTATTAACTGAGGCATCTTGGGCAAGTTTTTTTGATTCAATTTTATCACCCATTACTTCTATGGCGTGAATATCTGGCCCGATGAAAGCAACATTTGCTTTCTTTAGTGCGTTAGCAAAATTGGCATTTTCAGACAAAAATCCATAACCAGGATGCACTGCTTGCGCACCAGTACTTTCAATAGCGGTTAGCAATCGTTCAATGCTAAGGTAGCTTTCGCTTGCGGGATATTGGCCAATAAAAACTGCTTCATCCGCCATAGATACATGAACG
>CALCTU010000197.1 GCA_937907045.1 uncultured Alphaproteobacteria bacterium | reverse complement strand
TGGTACGCTAATGATGGCGGATACCATTTTCACACATGATGGTGAGAACGGTATCCAATCTTACAAAAAACTATGCTCCAGCGATTTCTTTAACTTTACCAATGGCTACCAGAACCATTGAAAAATCAAGATTATCATGTGCTTTCATATCATCGATGAAGCGCATATAACGATTTACCTGACTTTGGTGCATATCAATCCAACGATCAACACAGTCATTTGTTAATTTGCCGTTAGGACAGATATGCTTGATTAAGCTTTTGGTAAGCCTACGTTGTTGTGTGGCTATGTCATCGATAAGGGTTTTAATGGATGTTTTCTGCCAGTAAGAATTGTTTGTATTGAGACTATCAAGTTGTTTGCATAGCCAATCTAGTTGCAGGCGTTCACCAATTTCGTAATATACTTTCGCTACATTTTTGATACGGAACTTAGTGTCATGCGAGACTTGTACAATATTACATCCAGAGGACATGGATTGTAGTCCGGCAATGGAGCGGGCAAGTCTATCCGGTACATGATGCCGTTTATAGCATTCGAGACGTTTTTCATAAGCCTCTTTACCTGCTGCCGACAATACTGCAGGTAAGCATTCGTACAAAGACTCGATTCCTGGGCCAAAATGGTTCACTGCTTTGGCATTATCGGTCAATTGGCTGTGGTGCTTTAATATCCAAAATACGACACGTAAGATTAATTGCCTAATTTGAGTAAAGAGTTCGACTTGGATTTCGACAGATATCTTATCTTGCACATTCTCAATATCACTCCAGAAATGACGTAAGCCAAAAATATCGCGTACAATGGTGTACGCTCTGGCTATATCACAGCCTTCCATGCCAGTACTTTCTTTGAGCAGGTAATACATCTCAACGCCAATACGATTAATAAGGCTGTTGGTCACAGATGTAGCGACTATCTCGCGACGTAGTTGATGGTTGTGAACTTCTTTCGTGAATTTTTTGCGTAGCTTCTCAGGGAAGTAGAATTCCAAGTCCCCGGCATAATAACGATCGTCAGGTAGCTTGCTATTTAATAGTTCATCATATAGTGCTAACTTGCTGTAGGCCATGATCACGCTAATTTCAGGTCGGGTAAGCCCCTTTCCTTCTGCATGACGCCGAGCAATGTCTTCCTTATTGGGCAGAAATTCAATCTCACGGTCAAGCAGGCCAATATCCTCCAGGGATTCCATGGCTCGGGCGTGTCCTTCTAGTAGCGTAGTGCCTTGAGTTTGTGCAATGGTAAGGAATTGCGTTTGCAAATGGTTGTCGCGCAACACTAAGTCAGCAACTTCATCTGTCATTTCTTCAAGCAATTTATTACGAGCACTTTGGGTTAAGCGATTATGTTTAACGGCACTATCAAGGGCTATTTTGATGTTTACCTCATGATCCGAGCAGTCAACACCGGCAGAGTTATCTACAGAATCTGTATTAATACGACCGCCTTTCATTGCATATTCAATACGGCCACGCTGAGTAAATCCAAGGTTACCGCCCTCACCTACTACTTTTACACGCAGGTCTTCACCATTAATACGTAGTGTGTCATTTGCTTTATCACCAGCATCGTCGTGGCTTTCGATTTTGGATTTAACGTACGTACCAATTCCACCATTCCATAGTAAGTCTACAGGTGCTTTAAGAATAGCCTTGATGAGTTCGTCTGGTGTAAGATTATTATCATCAGTGCCAAGAATTTCTTTTACTTGGGTAGATAATTTAATACTTTTAGCGCTACGTTCAAATACCCCGCCACCTTTGGATATAAGATCAGGGTTGTAATCTAACCAGCTTGAACGTGGTAAGCTAAAGAGTCGTTTACGTTCTTTATAGGAAGTATCTGGGTCTGGATCCGGATCAAGAAATATGTGCATGTGATTAAAGGCGGCCACAAGCTTAATATGTTTCGAGCTAAGCATGCCATTTCCAAATACATCTCCGGCCATATCGCCAACGGCAATGGTGGTAAAAGGTTCTTTTTGAACATCTATACCCATTTCTCTGAAATGGCGCTGTACGGAGATCCAGGCGCCTTTAGCGGTAATGCCCATTTTCTTGTGGTCATACCCTACTGATCCTCCGGAAGCAAAAGCGTCGCCTAGCCAGAAATTATATTCTGCAGCAACTTCGTTTGCTATATCTGAGAATGTTGCGGTTCCCTTATCGGCGGCCACAACCAAATATGGATCATCACCGTCATGGCGTACAACATTGTCGGGTGGAACAATCTTTTCGTCAATAATATTATCGGTTAAGTCCAGGAGGCCTCGTAAGAATGTCTTATAGCATTCGATGCCTTCTTTCATGAGCGCATCACGACCGCCTTCTGTCGGCAGTTGTTTTACGACAAAGCCACCTTTAGATCCCACAGGAATAATAACGGTGTTCTTCGTCATTTGAGCCTTCATGAGCCCTAGAACCTCAGTACGGAAGTCTTCGCGTCTATCTGACCAGCGTAGGCCTCCGCGTGCTACCTTCCCTCCACGTAAATGAATACCTGCCATGCGAGCTGAATAGACGAATATTTCTGCATATGGGCGTGGTTTTGGCAGGATAGAGATCTCTGCAGAGCTAAATTTAAAAGAAATATAAGATTTGTAGTTTCCGTCTTTATCTGTTTGGAAGAAGTTAGTTCGTCTGGTTGCAAGCACTACCTCTAAAAGTGAACGGAATACTCTATCTTCAGCTAGGTTTGAAACTCTTCCCAGAATACGCTCTATGTCAGCGACAATACGGTTCTGCTCGTCTTGACGGTTACCTTTATAGTCGGGAGCAAAACGTACTTCAAACAGATTTATAATCAGTTGAATAATGCGTGGCTGATGGCTTAATGCATCTTGGATATAATATTGATTATAATTGAATGATGCTTGGTGCAAATATTTGACATAGGCACGAATTAATCCCACATGACGCCATTGCAGGTTAGCGTATAGTATAAGTTTGTTAATACCGTCATCTTGAAGCTCTTTATGCCAGAGACGAGTGATGGCCTCTTCAAAGTTATACTTGATTGCGGTTAGTTTTGGCTTTTTGTCCAAGGGAACAGTAAAGCGGAATCGATGTATCCACACATTATAATCTGCATGGTTAGGAGTCACTCTATAGGTATGCTCATCGAGAGTGTGTAGGCCAAAGTTTTCAAGCATTGGCATAACATGCGATAAGGTGGTTTGTTTGTCGGGGGTATAGATTTTGAAGTAAAATACATCTTTATTGTCTTCACTTCTGCTTTCATAAATATCGAATACTGTACGGTTGGTTTCAATGACTTGCTCAATTTTGAGAGTGTCATAATATGCATCTTCAGATGAGAATCTGCTAGTGTAGCTAGGTGAGAAAGCGCTTGAATATCGGGAAAATACCTTCGCACCATCAGATGCGCCAAGTCGTGTAATGACTTCTTCGTGGAATACGTCAGACCAATTGCGAATGGCTTGGGTAAGCTTTTGCTCGATTGCCGTTTGATTGTAAGTTGGTATGTGACCTGGTACGGTTTTTATAATGATCTGCAAGCGTGCAAGATGAGATTCGGCAATTTGCGTGTAGTGATTTGATACGGTACCGTCTAACTCTCTAGAAAGAATATGTTCGATTTCTTCACGTACCTCTGTGTTCATACGTTCTTTGGGTAAGAATACCAGGCAGCTAATAAAGCGTTCAGATTCATCTTGGCGAAGAAATACTTTAAGTTTTCGTGCAGTTGTTAATGTGACAATGCCCATGGCAGTGTCGAACAGTTCATTAATTTGTGCTTGGAATAACTCGTCACGCGGGAAGTCTTCTAAAATAGCTGAAAGCGCCTTGCCACTATGGCCAGATACTGGAAATCCTGAATGCTGATGTGCAAGCATGATTTTTCGTCTTAGCAGTGGAATACGGCGTGAACTTTGGTAATAAACTACAGAAGTAAACATACCAAAAATATGTGCGACACCAATTACATCACCTTTGTCATTTAGTTTCGGAATACTAATAAGATCCATATGG
The DNA here is from genome assembly GCA_937907045.1 of uncultured Alphaproteobacteria bacterium. Taxonomy (GTDB): domain Bacteria; phylum Pseudomonadota; class Alphaproteobacteria; order Rickettsiales; family UBA6187; genus CALCTU01. Next base: position 2,454 of record CALCTU010000197.1, on the reverse strand, counting down.
TGAGGGCGGTGAACAGGTGATCGTTCGCTTGATTTGGTAATGTGAATAAACTGCAATATTTGTTGATGATCAAAGGTAACATGGTCAAATTTAGGAAGCCATAGATCCATGGTTTGACATAGCCCGAGTGCTGATTTGGCATGGCTTTTAAGGCTTTTTCCGGATTTTCGCTGCTCTATATATCCAAGGAATACAAAGTTATTATTGACCAGCCAGTGAAGAAATTCTTCTAATTCATGAATATCTTCGGTACATGCAGATAGAGTTTTTGGGTGAAGGTTTTGAGTAAGAAACTCAAGCGTTGAAACCGTGTTTTCACGTAATTTACTGACGCTCTCTAGGATTTTTTGCCAATCTCTGACACAAGAACGTACACTAGTCATGATGCTGAGTAGGGCGGTACTTAATTGTTTGGCTTCTTTGTCAGTTACTTTGTGACTAAGACGCGCATGGATAAAGGATTCTTTATTGACAGAGTTGAGCTCGGTGGTTGAGCCATTCACAAGAGTAACAATTTTGCCTTTATCATCTCTACCAACGTCAATAACAGGGTGGGCGAGGTAGTCGATTGTATAGCCAAGACGATTGATTTCTTCGCTTATTGAGTCAACAATAAATGGAGTGTCTTTGTTGATCATCTCGATGACAGTATAGTCTTTTTCCCAGCCATCAGTGTCAAGGGAAGGGGAGAACACGCGAATCTTTGGTGCGGATCCCTTGTGTGTTGAAAAGAATTTGTAAGCATTACCAACAATAGCGCTTAGTTCCTCAGTGGAGAATTCTTTTAATTCGTCAGCGGAACTAAACTCATAAAACAATTTCGTGAAGTCAGACAATAGTTGTTCTTCCTTCTTTCGTTTGCCTTTAGTCACGGATTCACTGATACGTTTAACTAATACACTAGAAGTTTTGAGATAGCGGGCTGACATTACATTACCTTTGTATACAAATAGGTTGCTTTACCAACTACAGCGCTTTTTAGGGCGCCTCATCAAAAAAGATGCAGCAGTATATAGCACGTAGTGTACACTTTGTGTATTAAAATATTCTTAATGTTAGGTTGCATCTTTGAGGAAATTTGAGTATAAGTTCGTGCGACAAACAACGAATGTAATATTAATATGACAGATACGATTTTTGCTAATGTCACTCCTATGGTGACAACCGCTGTTGCGATTGTTCGTATCTCCGGCCCTTATGCTTCTGATGCGCTTGTGAAGCTTACCGGAAAACCGTTACCTGAGCCTAGAAAAGCTGTTTATTGTACATTGCTTCATCCAACCGAGGGTGACGTATTGGATAAGGCATTGGTTTATTGGTTCAAAGGTCCGCATAGTTTTACAGGAGAGGATACAGTTGAATTACACCTTCATGGCAGCAGGGCAGTGGTATTGCGCTGTTTGGACGCATTGGCTTCATTTGAGGGGTTGCGTTTTGCTGAGCCGGGTGAGTTTTCTAAACGTGCATTTGATAATGGTAAAATGGATCTAACCCAAGCTGAAGGGCTTGCGGATCTGATTTCTTCAGATACGGCCCAGCAAGCAAAGCAAGCAATGCGGCAGATGTGTGGACAATTAGGAAAATTATATGATGGCTGGCGTGAACAGATTATTGCATTAATGGCACATATGGAGGCCTATATTGATTTTCCGGATGAAGATATTCCAAATTCTGTGGTGCAGTCAATTGTCAGTAAACAAGAAGATTTACTAAAGAGTTTTGAGGAGCACTTACAAGATGGATGCAAAGGTGAGTTGCTTAAAAAAGGAATACACGTTGCTATTATTGGCGAGCCCAACGCGGGAAAATCTACGTTAATCAATAACTTAAGTGGTCGTGATGTGGCCATAGTATCTCAGCAGGCTGGTACTACACGTGATGTAATTGAAGTTTCTTTGGATATAGAGGGGTATCCATTTATATTGGCAGATACAGCTGGTATTAGGCGTACTGACCAAGAAATAGAGGAAGAGGGGATTGCAAGGGCGATACAACGTGCAAAGCAAGCCGATATTGTGATTGTGATGATTGATGCGACGCAACCAGACGTGGACGATGCGATAAATCAGTGGTTATCACAGCCTAATGTGATGGTTGTATATAATAAGATTGATTATAAAAATGTGAATATACCAGCGCCAGCGACTACAGATGCAAGAAATATAGGTGCGGTGATGATCTCGGCAGTAACAGGGCAGGGTATCGATGAATTGTTGGCAATGATGTTAAAATTTGCAAAATATCATGTAGGGCAAAATGATGATCCTATGATTACAAGGCAACGACATCGCTTGTTGGTACAAGAAGCGCATGATCAGTTGGCCGAGTTGGATCTTAGCCAGCCACCTGAAATTGCAGCACAATATTTGCGAAATACAGCGAATGCTTTGGGAAAATTGACAGGAAAAATAGATTTGGAAGAAGTTCTGGATAGTCTTTTTAGCGAATTTTGTA
>CALCTU010000196.1 GCA_937907045.1 uncultured Alphaproteobacteria bacterium | reverse complement strand
TCATAAATACGCTTTGCACCATATTCACCAGCCTGATCAACACGGATCATTTGTTCAATCCGTTCTTTAAAACTTAATGAACCAGGCATCTCATCTATCTTGTGTTTATTTACCATATCGTATTCTCCACCATCCATAGCCAACCAATGCAGTTGAGAATAACAAATTCCAAGCAGCCATGGTTAATCCTAAAAAATAAAACTGAGGTTCATCGCACGGCACATTTGGTGTAGCCATAAGTTGCGCCTGCATTGCCTCAAAACTATCGGGCATTATCACAGTATCTGCACACGACGTTTCCATAATAATTATTTTCTTCTCTACCAGCACATGATAACCAGCAACACCGGTACCAATCAACAGAACACCACAAGCAATCATAGCAAGCAACTGCCGTTTAGATTTATATACCAACCCTATTACACCCAACCCTATTACCACCACATAAGGGATTCGTTGATATAAACACAGCACACATGGCTTTAATCCAAACACATACTCAGACACCAATGCTCCTGAAAGCGCAAGCATGCTTGCAATACATAGCATTAACAACAAAGAAAAACGAGTAAGTATGTTAACCATTAATGGACTTGTAGATTTGTGGTTTTTGCGCTATAAAGGCGCGGTTTTATTGTCATATTAATAACGTGAATAATTATCATGAGCAACATCAAAGATGCCGCACTTGCAAGTAAAGCATGGCCATTCATCGAAGCAGAGAAAATATTAACCCGTATTGGCGGTAAAACCCCTGCTAAGGGATATGTCTTATTTGAAACCGGCTACGGACCATCTGGACTACCTCATATTGGTACATTTGGCGAAGTTGCAAGAACAACCATGGTACGCAAGGCATTCCAAACCATTGCCCCAGATATTCCAACCAAGCTATATTGCGTTTCAGATGACATGGATGGCTTGCGCAAGGTACCTGATAACCTTCCAAATCCCGATATGATTAGGCAGCATCTAGGCATGCCTCTTACTGCCATACCAGATCCATTTGGCACCCACAAAAGTTATGGCGACCATATGAATGCCCGGCTATGTGCTTTTTTGGATAGCTTTGGTTTTGACTATGAGTTTAAAAGTTCAACCAAATGCTATAAAGATGGCGTCTATAATGACAAAATCCTTGCCGTTTTAGCTGCTTATGACAAAGTCATGAACGTGATGTTACCCACCCTTGGCCCGGATCGTCAAAAAACCTATAGTCCTTTTATGCCGCTATCTCCAAAAACCGGCAAAGTACTTCAAGTTCCTATTACTTCCTATGATGTTGAGGCTGGCACGGTAACTTATCACGACGAAGATGGAACCCAAACCACCACCCCGGTTATTGATGGCCAATGTAAATTACAATGGAAGCCAGACTTTGGTATGCGCTGGGCGGCACTGGACGTTGATTTTGAAATGTATGGCAAAGACCACCTTGTATCTGCCAAATTATATAGTGCCATCTGCAAAATTGCCGGGGGCAATCCACCAGAGCAATTTATGTTTGAGTTATTCTTGGATAAAAATGGTGAAAAAATTTCTAAATCCAAAGGTAATGGCCTAACATTGGATGAGTGGCTTAAATATGCTCCTCAAGAAAGTTTAGCATATTACATGTACCAGCAGCCTCGCAAAGCCAAACGCTTGCACCTAGAGATCATTCCAAAAGCTATGGATGAGTATATTTCGTTTGTACAAAAATTCCATGAACAGCCGATAGATGAGCAATTTAAAAACCCTGCTTGGCACGTACATCATGGCAACGTTCCAACATTGGACATTCCTATTTCATTTGCACTGCTACTCAATCTTGCTAATGCATGTGGCGCCAAAGATGCAGATGCGCTATGGGGTTTTATCACCCGATATGCTGGCGGTGCAACACCAAAAGATCATCCAACATTGGATGCACTGGTTCATCATGCCATTGCATATTACCATGATCATATTGAACCACATAAAACATATCGCAGCCCATCGGACACCGAAAAAGAGGCACTACTTGCTCTAGCACAAGAACTTAACACAATTGACGAAACCTCGAACGCCGAAGAATTGCAAAATAAAGTCTTTGAAATTGGCCGCAACTTTAACTTTGATCCAATGCGCGATTGGTTTAAAGCACTTTATGAGGTATTATTAGGTCAAAGCCAAGGACCACGTTTTGGCTCTTTTATAGCTTTATACGGTCCTAAACAAACCGCCAAACTTATAACTGATACGTGCTCATGATAACAGCCCACAACAATGTTTCTTCTTTTATAGAGCCGTTTGATGCTTTTGTTATAGATTTATGGGGAGTCATTCATGACGGCAGAGAACTCTATGAAGGTGCCGCAGAATGCCTAAAATCAATGCGCGAGCATGGCAAGAAGATTGTTTTTTTATCCAACGCACCCAGAAGATCCTTTAGGGCTATTGATGGCCTCACTCAATTTGGTATTGCGCAAGACCTTTATGATGGCCTGGTAACCTCTGGTGAGGTAACTTTTGAACGCATTCGCGACGGTTACCACGACCTTGGCAATCATGTTTACATACTTGGCCCGGACCGTGATAATGGCCTACTCGATGAGCTAGAACACATCACCCGAGTGAATGACCCTAAAGATGCTGATTTTGCGATTGTTACGGGCTTTGATCATGACGATGCTACATTAGAAGATGTCAAACCGCAATTAGATGCTATGCGCACCCATAATTTGCACCTTATTTGCGCTAATCCTGACATGGTAGTGGTACGTTTAACTGGCAAACGTGCTTTATGTGCTGGGGTAATTGCAAAGGCATATGAAGAAATGGGT
>CALCTU010000195.1 GCA_937907045.1 uncultured Alphaproteobacteria bacterium | reverse complement strand
TTCAGAAAGCTCGTCCATACCAAGAATCGCAATGATATCTTGCAGTGATTTGTAGCTTTGTAATACACGCTGTACTTCACGAGCAACTTCGTAATGCTCATCACCAATAATACGTGGGTCAAGCATTTGCGATGTTGAATCAAGCGGATCTACGGCAGGGTAAATACCTAGCTCAGCAATCTGACGCGAAAGTACTGTCGTAGCATCCAAGTGTGCAAAAGAAGTTGCAGGCGCAGGATCAGTCAAGTCATCCGCAGGAACATAAATTGCCTGTACCGATGTGATCGATCCTTTGTTAGTTGAAGTAATACGCTCTTGCATCGAACCCATATCTGTCGCAAGTGTAGGTTGGTAACCCACAGCTGAAGGAATACGGCCAAGAAGTGCTGAAATTTCTGAACCAGCTTGTGTAAAACGGAAGATATTATCCACAAAGAAAAGTACGTCCTGACCTTCTTCATCACGGAAATATTCTGCCTGAGTCAAACCAGAAAGGGCCACACGAGCACGCGCCCCAGGAGGCTCATTCATCTGACCATAAACAAGAGCTGCTTTTGACTTATCCGGGTTTTCAAGATCAATAACACCAGACTCTATCATTTCATGGTAAAGGTCATTACCTTCACGAGTACGCTCACCAACACCGGCAAATACAGAGTATCCACCATGAGCTTTCGCGATATTATTGATTAGCTCCATAATTAGTACGGTTTTACCAACACCAGCACCACCAAACAAACCAATCTTACCACCTTTAGCATATGGTGCTAACAAATCGACAACTTTAATACCTGTTACAAGAATTTCAGGCTCTGTAGACTGGTCTGCAAACGCAGGCGCTTCAGCATGAATAGGAGCCGAACGCTTAGCGTTAATTGGGCCACGCTCATCCACAGGGTCACCTGTTACATTCATGATACGACCAAGCACCTCTGGACCAACAGGAACAGATATCTGAGCACCCGTACTTACAACTTGCTGACCTCTAACCAATCCTTCGGTGGAGTCCATAGCAATTGTTCTTACAGTATTCTCACCAAGGTGCTGAGCAACTTCTAGAATCAATTTATTTCCATCATTATCACAGGAAAGCGCGTCCAAGATTGCTGGTAAATCACCATCTTCAAACTGTACGTCAATTACCGCACCAATTACTTGGGTAATCTTTCCTTTGCCTTTACTTGCCATGGTTGCTTCTCCAATAAAATAAGTTGTATGTGTTTATCGTGGTTAGTTGAACTAGATTAATAAATTAAACCGCCTCTGCTCCTGAAATAATCTCTATCAATTCACTTGTAATTGCTGCTTGACGTGTACGGTTATACTGCAAGGTTAGTTTTTTAATCATCTCTCCTGCGTTACGCGTCGCATTATCCATTGCCGTCATCCGCGCTCCTTGTTCACTAGCTGCATTTTCTAGCAACGCATGAAACAGTTGAACAGTGAGGTTTCTTGGCAACAAATCGCTTAATATTTCATTTTCACCAGGCTCGTAGTCATAGGGAGCACAAGATGCTTCTGCAACATCACCCACTTCAAGAGGAATAACTTGTTGTTGTGTCACTTGCTGTTCAATAGCAGACTTAAACTTATTGTAAAAAATGCTGCACACATCAAATTCGCCTTTATCAAACAAATCTATAATATGCTGAACCTGATTGTTCGCATCGTCCCAGTTAATTCTTTTTTGTTTTGATATGCCTTCAATCTTATGTACTACATAAGAACCAAAAGCATTATGGAACAAATCCACGCCCTTTTTACCAATACAAAACAACTTTACTTGTTTTCCTTGAGACTCCAAAGACTCAATCTGGTGTTTGACTTGTTTAAAGATGGAAGTATTAAGCCCTCCACACAATCCCCTATCAGAGGTTATAACCACCAGAAGGTGTTTTTTATCTGAACCGGTACCCGTTAACAAAGGCGGCGCACTTGCTTTATTAGCATTTGCAGCCAGTGTACTAACCATACGATTCATTTTCTCAGAGTACGGAAGCGCTGCCTCCGCAGCTTCACGCGCACGACGAAGCTTCGATGCCGAAACCATTTTCATGGCCTTGGTAATCTTTTGCGTCGACTTCACGCTATTAATTCGAACTTTTAAACTCTTCAAATTGGGCATGTGCTTAACCTACCTTAACCGGCAAATTTCTTAGTGAAAGCTTCTAAAACTTTTTTCAACTTGGCTTCAGATTTGTCATCAAGTTTTTGTTCTTTACGAATTGTCTCTAACAAATCTTCATGTTTGGTACGAATATGATCTAAAAGCTCGGACTCAAATTCCACCACTTTCTTATTGTCAACTTTATCCAAATAGCCATTCACACCTGCATAAATCACCACAACCTGCTCTTGAACTTTAAGTGGCGTATATTGATTCTGTTTTAGAAGCTCAGTCAAACGAGCACCACGAGCAAGCAGTTGCTGAGTTGCGGCATCCAAATCCGAACCAAACTGCGCAAACGCCTCCATCTCACGGAACTGTGCAAGCTCCAATTTAATTGAGCCAGCAACCTGCTTCATGGCTTTTACCTGTGCAGCAGAACCAACACGAGAAACCGAAAGACCAACATTTACCGCAGGACGAACACCCTTATAGAACAAGTCTGTTTCAAGGAAAATTTGTCCGTCAGTAATTGAAATCACATTAGTTGGTACATAGGCCGATACGTCACCGGCTTGGGTTTCAATAACTGGCAAAGCAGTAAGTGAACCTGCACCCGCCTCATCCGACATCTTAGCCGCACGCTCTAAAAGGCGCGAGTGAAGATAAAATACGTCACCAGGATATGCTTCACGGCCAGGAGGACGACGTAGCAACAATGACATCTGACGATATGCAACCGCATGCTTAGAAAGGTCATCATACGCTATAAGTGCATGCATGCCATTATCACGGAAATACTCACCCATTGTACAACCGGTATATGGAGCCAAATATTGCAATGGCGCAGGATCTGAAGCCGTAGCAGCAACAACAATCGAATATTTAAGCGCATCTTGCTCTTCTAATTTTTTTACAATACGTGCAACCGTAGAACGTTTTTGACCAATACACACGTAAATACAATATAGTTTTTTAGACTCGTCATCGCCTTCATTGATGCTTTTTTGATTTAAGAACGTATCAAGCACAACCGCTGTTTTACCAGTCTGACGGTCACCAATGATAAGCTCA
>CALCTU010000194.1 GCA_937907045.1 uncultured Alphaproteobacteria bacterium | reverse complement strand
TTTAATGTTTTTACAGCCATTGCTGCTCCACTAGATGTAGCCAATGTTGACACTGATATGATTATCCCTAAGCAGTTTCTAAAAACCATTAAGCGGACTGGTTTGGGTGCAAATCTGTTTGATGAAATGCGCTTTGATGAGCAGGGGAATGAAATCCCAGAGTTTGTGTTGAATAATGATCCTTATCGTCATGCTGGTATCATTATATCAGGGGAGAATTTTGGGTGCGGTTCATCAAGAGAGCATGCGCCATGGTCGTTGCTTGATTTTGGCATTCGTAGTGTGATTGCACCTAGCTTTGCGGATATCTTTTATAATAACTGTTTTAAAAATGGTATCTTGCCCATTACATTAGATAAAGAAAAAGTGGCCCAATTAATGGCATATGCTTCTAAGGCAAGTGATCCAACATTAACTATTGACTTGCCGAATCAGGTTATAACGTCAGAAAATGGTGATATTGAGATTTCTTTTGAATTAGATCCGTTTCGTAAGAAGTGTTTGTTAGAAGGTCTTGATGATATTGGATTAACGCTTGAGAAAGAAGAGCAGATTGCCTTATTTGAGCAAGATCATAAACAAGCTTTCCCGTGGCTATATGAGAGTAAAGAAGAAGATACTGTTGCATAATTCCCACAATGGGACACTAGTCTTCTATAACTCTAGTAATTTTCCTGTTTTTTTGCTTCATTATTAACGTTTTGTTAATTAGTGGGGAGTAATGTGTCCTTCATGGGACACGAGAAAATACGAGTACTGTTAGGGGTAATAGTTCTCGTTGGTGCGATGATTTTCGCAGGCAACGTATATGCGTACCCCACCCAATATCGATACGATTCAGACGATCGTTTATCGGGTAGTTATTCTTGTTTAATTAAAGGCAGGCCAAGCGCTTTTGGTGTAGCCAGAAGAATTGCTTATGGTGAAGCGATTACACATGATTTTGGTGTTCTTTTGGATAGTGAGCAATTTGGTCATTATGCAGAGCCGATTCATGTTGCGTATGCACTCTTCTTGATATCTGAACGTATTGGGGATGATAGGGCGCTACAGCAAAAATTATGGCTAGAGCAATATATGCAACAAGATATGATTGATAGGGTTCGGTCGGTTATTTACCGTAAGTTTTCTAAAAACTATCTCACTTCCTGTTTTTCGATTGAGGAAAAGGTTGGTCCTCAGCATGTTTCCAAGGATTTCTATCCGATTTATATGGATTAAATAATACTGATTCTGTATAGTGGCGCCGTTTATCGTGAAACGTCAATACAAGACAGATAGTAGTATTATGCCTAAAAAAATTCTCGTTGTAGCCGGAGACGGTATTGGTCCAGAAGTAACTGCACAGGCGGTGCGTATTGCAAATTGGTTTAATGAGCACCAAGGGTGTGATTTTGTGATAGAAGAGGCGCTGATTGGTGGAGCTGCCTATGACGAGACTGGTCATCCATTGCCACAAGAGACAATCGATAAAGCAAAAGCTTCCGATGCAGTATTGCTAGGAGCTGTAGGTGGTCCTAAATGGGAAAGTCTGGATATATCTGTGCGACCAGAAAAAGGTCTTTTGGGTATTCGTAAAGAGCTGCAATTATTTGCTAATTTGCGTCCTGCAATCGTGTTTGATGAGTTGGCTGATGCTTCTACATTAAAGCATGAAGTGGTATCGGGTCTGGATATCATGATTGTTAGAGAGCTTACAGGAGGAATCTATTTTGGTCAGCCAAGAGGCGTTGAAGAGCTTCCAGATGGCTCTAAAAAAGGATTTAACACCCTTGTGTATACCACCGAAGAAATACGACGCATTGGAAGAGTTGCTTTTGATTTAGCCAAGAAGCGTGATGGAAGGGTTTGCTCGGTAGATAAGGCAAATGTTCTAGAGGCAACAGAATTTTGGCGCGAAGAAATGATTGCACTTCATCAAGATGAGTATAGCGACCTAGAGCTTTCTCATATGTATGTGGATAATGCTGCAATGCAACTTGTTAGAAACCCAAAACAATTTGATGTTATGGTTACCACAAATATGTTTGGGGATATTTTATCTGATTGTGCCGCTATGCTTACTGGTTCGTTGGGAATGCTGCCTTCTGCATCTCTAGGGCATCCAGGTACTCCTGGTCTTTATGAGCCCGTACACGGCTCAGCGCCTGATATTGCCGGAAAAGATATAGCAAATCCTCTGGCCACTATCTTGAGTTTCTCAATGATGTTGCGTTATAGTTTTGATATGCAAAAGCAGGCTGATACTCTAGAAGATGCAATTAGGTCTGTTCTTGCTGCAGGGTACCGTACGCGTGATATTATGCAAGATGGTGCGCAGGAAGTTGGGTGCTCTCAGATGGGAGATATGCTTATTGCGGCTCTTGAGGGTGATGTGAGTGCTGCAGCATAAGGGTTTATTGCTGTAACATGTTTTTCTATTCGATAAGGCTATCACTCAATTCTTGTGATACTTGAGTATTTTACTATTCGCCAATGCTGGCTGTAGCTCTTTGCTTGCTGGGGCTGGCTACACATACAAGCGGTTTCCCGCGCACCGAAATCCGGGTCTGCTTTTTTGTCGCCTCATGTTAGTTTTAAAGCTTCATTGCCTGTAGCAATATTTTTAGTAATAACTCTATCGTAAACATCACGCATGTAAGGACAGGTGGATCCTAAAATAAACCCGGGAAAACGGTCTTAAGGGTGGTGCAGCTTTTAAAGAAATAACCGCAAGTATAAAATTAGTCATGCAACAAGCTTCACTTAGCCGGGGTGGTGACTATTAGCTTGAACAAGCAAGTGCATGAGGTTGCTTGAATCTAAAATCACAGTTGATGATGGGTGTATAGGAGGGTGTCTAAGGAAAGGAGAAAAGGTCTTCTTCTTGAAAAAGCAACGCGCCTCTTGGGGGAAGAGGCGCGTTAAATTTACCCACGTTAAAGATAGACATGGAGGACAACGAGAGAATTAACGTGAGTAAAACTCGATAACCAGGTTAGGTTCCATCATTACAGCATAAGGCACATCTTCGAGCTTAGGGATGTAATCAATGGAGGCGGTCATTTTTTTCTGATCAACGGTGATGTACTCAGGTACCTCGCGTTCAGGTGTTTGACTAGCTTCTAGTACCATAGGGATTTGACGAGATTTCTCGCGAATCTCAACAACGTCACCAACTTGTACGCGGTAGCTAGGAATGTTTACCTTTACTCCGTTAACCAATACATGTTTATGGCTAATAAATTGTCTTGCTGCAAATACAGAAGGAACAAAATTAGCTCTAAATATAACGGCATCTAAGCGCTGCTCAAGAAGACCAATTAGGTTTTCTCCGGTATCGCCTTTGCGACGAACAGCCTCTTTGTAGATGCGTTTGAATTGTTTCTCTGTGATATTTCCGTAGTAACGCTTAAGCTTTTGCTTGGCAGCAAGCTGCTTACCGTAATCAGAAACTACGCGACGTTTTCCGGCAGGGCCATGTTGGCCAGGAACATAATTCTTAACCTCTACAGGGTCTTTTGCTTTGCCCCATAAATTACCGCCATACTGACGACTAGCTCTATATTTTGCTTTAACTCTTTTAGTCATAGTCTCTTACAAAATTCTAAATCTTAAGTTACTTGTATATTTATATACAACCTTTGAATCGGAAAGTAAACATATAAGGTTTTAATTCCTTGTCAATGTATTTTATGTTCTTAAACTAGAAAAAATTCCATGTAGAGTGCGGACTTCCTGTTTACTAGGTTGCATACGGGCAAACATATTAGCAATATTGACCATCATGGTGGCTTTTTTCTCATCCACTTGGAAAAAATTAGTCTGGTCAAGATAAGTGCCAAGTTGTTTTATAAGAAAGTCGAGTTCCTGCTTGCTAGCCAAGTCACGTTCTTGTTTGTTAGAGGCTTGGCTTGGCAGTTGAAATAATTCATAGGTTACAATTGAAACTGCCTGGGCTAAATTAAGAGAGCCATATTCGGGGTTTGTATCAATTGTGAGGATGGTATTTGCCAGCATAATGTCTTGATTTGACAATCCAGTGCGTTCTGGGCCAAACATGACAGCACTTTTAGCATCAATGGCACGAAGTTGCCTTGGCGAAATGACTGATTTGTCTATGTCACGAGGTCTCAGAGTGGTTGCATAAAGATGGTGAATATCTTTAAGGCAATCAGCCAAATCACCAACAACAGTAGCATTATGTATAATATTGCCTGCATGTTTTGCCATATCGACAGCTTTTGGGTTTGGCCATCCATCCCTAGGTGCAACAATTCTAAGATCAGTTAGACCAAAGTTAGCCATTACGCGTGCGCAGGCACCAATATTTTCTCCTAATTGCGGGCGTACTAAAATAATGGCAGTCATGACTTGGCAGGGGTCTTTTCTTTAAATAACTTATAGACCAAGCTATCTCTAAGAGCGTTGTATGAGGCATCAATAATGTTAGTTGAAACTCCAACGGTGGTCCAAGACATGCCGGTTTCGTCTTCACTTTCAATAAGAACGCGTGTGATGGCGTCAGTACCGTGCGAAGAATTAATAATACGTACTTTGTAATCAACTAAACTAACATGCTGTAGGGCAGGGTAGATTGACCCTAGGGCGTCTCGGATAGCGTTGTCCAAG
>CALCTU010000193.1 GCA_937907045.1 uncultured Alphaproteobacteria bacterium | reverse complement strand
TGCTTGCTGGCCTCTCGGGCTGTTGCCCTCGTGGTCGAACTACGTTCTCATCCCAACATATCATTATTTTTTAAAATATCATCGCGCTGTAGCGCCTATGATAATATTTTAAAAAATGGCGGAGAGGGTGGGATTCGAACCCACGATAGAGTTACCCCTATACTTCCTTAGCAGGGAAGCGCCTTCAGCCACTCGGCCACCTCTCCGTATATGTAAGACTGTAAAAGATCAGGTCGCCATAATTAACGTGCACGCTTAACTTTGGCAAGGAATTTTTTATCTATTATGCTGAGGTTTATACCGTGAATGCCGTGTAGCCCAGCTTTTCTTAGGGCCTTCGGATGGACAGTAATTGCTAAGAAGTGATAATTGCCGAATAATATCATGCTCATGTAGGCCCAAGCGCTCCAGAGTTTCTTCTATTTCTTGTTGCTGTGCTTCAATTGAAGTTGCAGATTCACCATTGACGATGCGTTTTGTCATTTGCTCGGCTTTTATTACGCCGGGCGTAACCTCTTTTGCAATGTCTACTCCACCAAGTTTATAGGCCATTAGCACGAGCATTTTACCTAGATTGGCAGCATTAAGAGCGGCTTCTCCACGTCCTTTTCCGGTATAGCTAATGTTTGCATGGTTTTCAGGGTTAATCGCAATCATAGCGCCTTTAGACATTTGCTTTATGTCTTTTGTGGCGCCTTCAGCAGTTAAAATGGCAATATCACATAAAACAATATCAATGGCATGTTTATCGTTGATGTAACCTTTTATTTTTGCTAGTTCGCATAGCTCAAGAGGATCTTTTTTCTTAGAGGCAATAAGGGCCTTTTGGTGTTCTTTGGTAATAAAATGGCGTTCTTTTAGAATAGTAGTGACGCACGGAATTTCCGTGAGTGCACTTCTTACCGGTAAATTTCTATGTTCAGCTGGATTCACGTATATCCTAGATATCCTATAGTTGTCGTATATTTAGGTGTTATGTTAACACAAATATGTGTGCGGCTAAAGCTCAGATTGTCCTTTCTTTTTATTGAAAAGGCGATAAGCAAGAACCATTGCAGGCACGAGAATTAGTAGAGCAATCGTCACTTGGTCAAGATATTGGCGTATGAGCTCTTCATTGTGTCCTACAAGGTAACCAATTGCAGTTAGCACCACCATCCAAATTCCGGCACCAAGACCCGTATAAATGATAAATTGTTTTATGTTCATGCGGGTGATGCCAGCAGGAATAGAAATAAGTTGCCGAATCACGGGAATAAGACGCCCAATAAAAGTTGAGAATGCTCCGTGGCGCTTAAAAAAGTCATCAACTTTGTCTAGTTTGTTTTCTGTAAACCCAACAAATTTACCATATTTAGCAACAAGACTCCGACCTAAATAGAGTGATAAGTAGTAATTAAGTAACGCCCCTAGAATGCTTCCGGTAATACCGCATAATACCACAAGATAAGGGTCCATTTTTCCTTGGAAAGCAAGATAGCCTGCTGGAATCATGACAATTTCGCTAGGAAAAGGAATAAAAGAGCTCTCAATAAGCATCAATAATATAATGCCAATGTAACCCCATACAAAAATGTAATTTGTAATTAACTGAAAAATTTCAAACATAGTGAGTAGATAATATTGAGATAGGATTGACATATGTCAATCGGGGTTTGCTTCTGAGCAGTTATAATATAGGGCAATAAGAATATGAATGTAAATAAAGGTTTTTATCATGACGGGTTTAATTATTGGTACGGTACTTTTTTTTCTTGCAGCTCCTGTGGTGGCGGTGTCGGTTTGTTATGCATTAAATAAACGGGATAACGCAAATCCTTGGTAGAGGCCTTAGTGGCGTTTGAACGAAATACCAAAGATTAAAAAAATATGTTGCATTTTTCTAGTCAACCATCTAAAACACACGCCCTTACCTTAAGTTTACGATCCATGCGGGTGTGGCGGAATTGGTAGACGCGCTAGATTTAGGTTCTAGTGCCGCAAGGCGTGGGGGTTCAAGTCCCTCCACCCGCACCATGATTTCGTAAATATGGTTTAAAGACGTTTGTCTTAGTAGAAATAATGTAAGCGCAGGTGTGTGATATGGATATTACGGAATTGGTAAATGAAGGTTTAAAACGCCAGTATAAGGTGGTTATTCCTGCCATTGATATTGAACGAGCAATGGAGTCTCGTATATTGCATTTGACCAAGACTGTAAAAATGAAAGGTTTTAGGCCTGGTAAGATTCCTGCTAAACTTATCCGTCGTCAATATGGCGAGCGCATCAAAGCTGAGGCTCTTGAAGAAGCTGTTGGCAATAGTACAAAAGCACTGTTTACTGAAAAAGAAGTTCAACCAGTGTTGCAACCAGATGTAGAGGTTTCTAGTTTTGAAGAAGGCAAGGACCTTGAATATACCATCGGGTTTGAAATTTTTCCAAAAGTTCCAGAAATCAAAATGGACGACTATGATCTTAAGCGTCTAGAAATTGATGTGAAAGACAAAGATATTGACGATGCGCTAGAAAAGCTTCGTAACTCGCGCAAAGAATTTGTAGAGCCTGAAAAGCCTCGCAAGGCCAAAAAAGGTGACCAGGTTGTTTTCGATTTTGAAGGTAGTGTAGACGGAAAAATATTTGAAGGTGGAACAGCGCAAGAATTTCCATTGGAGCTTGGTTCTAACCAATTTATTCCTGGTTATGAAGATCAAATGATTGGTGTTAAAGCCGGTGATGAGAAAGTTGTTACGGTAACATTCCCTGAGGAATATTTTAATCGTGATCTTGCAGGTAAAGAGGCTGAGTTTAAAGTAAAAGTTCATAAAGTTCAGGAAGCAAAGTTACCTGAAATTAGTGATGAATTTGCTAAAGAGCTTAGCTTTGATGATGTTGAGGCGCTTAAAAAAGGTGTTTCAGAGAAGGTTGCTGAAGAGTTTGAGCCTATTGCAAGATTGATGCTTAAAAAAGATATTTTCGATCAGCTTGATAAAAATATGGAATTCGAAGTGCCTCAAGGTATGGTTGATGTTGAGTTTAGATCGCTTGTTGAGGAAGCTAAAAAGGCTGAAGAGAATAAAGACAAAGAAGATATTGATGACAAAGAGAAAGAAGAGCTTAAAACAATTGCAATTCGTCGGGTAAAGTTGGGTATTATTCTTGCTGAGCTTTCTAAGCGTGGTAATGTTGAAATTACGCAGGATGAAGTCCGTCAGAAAGTTTTTGAGCAAGCACGTGCTTTCCCTGGTCAGGAGCAGCGTATCTTTGAAATGTATCAAGCTAATCCGCAATTACTTGATCGTTTGAAAGGGCCTATCTTGGAAGAAAAAACAGTTGACTACGTCATTGATGAAGTAGCTAAGGATTCTAAGAAAGTTACTATTGATGAGCTTATCAAGTTTGAGTCTGAGGCAGACGAAGAGTAAAATCTTAACAATAAAAAGTCGTGGGTAACTTTTTTTATGCGCTTGCTATCTGATGCGGGTGTGATATACCTATATTAAAGGGCTTGTTTTATTGTTTTACAGGAAAATCGTAAAATCAATGATAGTGGCTCCTAAAGAGTTACGTTGGTAATAATATAGATAGGTAATGCACAATGAGTGATGTACACATGGATTTGGTGCCAATGGTGGTGGAGCAAACTAACCGTGGCGAACGTTCGTACGATATTTTTTCACGACTTCTAAAAGAGCGAATCATTTTTCTTAATGGACCGGTACAAGATAGCATGGCTAGTCTTGTGGTGGCGCAGTTGTTATTCTTAGAATCTGAAAACCCTGAAAAAGATATATCCATGTATATCAACTCACCGGGTGGTGTGGTTACTTCTGGTTTGGCCATTTATGATACTATGCAGTATATTAAGCCAGATGTTTCTACTTTATGTGTTGGTCAGGCAGCTTCTATGGGATCACTGCTTTTAACTGCAGGTGCGAAAGGGAAGCGTTTTGCGTTGCCAAATGCACGTATCATGATTCACCAACCTTCGGGTGGTTTCCAGGGCCAAGCAACGGACATTGAAATCCATGCAAAAGAGATTCTTGAATTAAAATCTCGTCTCAATAAGTTGTATGTAAAACATACTGGACAGAAGCTTGGTATTGTTGAGCGCAGTATGGAGAGGGATAATTTTATGACCTCTGATGAGGCTCAAAAATTTGGTCTTATTGACGAAGTTATCAAAGATCGTCCGACTCCAGCGGATAAGAAAAAATAGTTCTAGCAGAATAACACTGCATCTTTTAGACAAAGTATTCATATATTTAATGAGGTTAGTCACATGGGTAAATCTGATTCAGAAGATTCTAAAACCACTCTTTATTGTTCTTTTTGTGGTAAGAGTCAGCATGAAGTGCGTAAGCTTATTGCCGGTCCTACGGTATTTATTTGTGATGAGTGCGTTGAGCTTTGTCTAGATATTATTCGTGAGGAAAGTAAATCAACACTTGGTAAAGATGGTGATGGCGTTCCAAATCCGCAGGAAATTTGTGATGTACTTAATGAATATGTGATTGGCCAAGATGAAGCCAAGCGTGTTCTTTCGGTGGCTGTGCATAATCATTATAAGCGTCTTACACATGCAGAAAAAGGTGCGGGTGATATTGAGCTTGCTAAAGCTAATATTCTACTTATTGGTCCAACAGGTTGTGGTAAAACATTGTTAGCCCAAACGTTAGCACGTATTTTGGATGTGCCATTTACGATGGCAGATGCTACTACGCTTACTGAGGCTGGTTATGTAGGTGAAGATGTTGAAAATATTATATTAAGACTTCTTCAGGCCGCAGATTATAATGTTGAACGTGCTCAGCGTGGTATTGTTTACATTGATGAGGTGGATAAAATTTCTCGGAAATCCGATAATCCTTCAATTACACGCGATGTGTCGGGTGAGGGGGTGCAACAAGCTTTACTCAAAATAATGGAAGGTACCGTTGCTT
>CALCTU010000192.1 GCA_937907045.1 uncultured Alphaproteobacteria bacterium | reverse complement strand
TCTTAGAAATGCAAGGTTATGCCGACAAATGAACTTCGAATGTCATAAATAACTAATATTGATCTTTCCAGCCAATTTTATTTAAAAAATCATCATAATTTCCGTCAAACATGCTAACTTTATTATCATCAAAAATAATTAGCTTATTAGCAACTTCATGCAAAAAATATTCATCATGAGTAACCATTAAGACTGCCCCTTCAAAAGATTTAATTGCTTTTAATAATGAGTCGCATGAATCCAAGTCCAAATGATTAGTTGGTTCATCTAATAGTAGTAAATTAGCTGGCTTGATTAAAATTTTACCCAACATTACCCTGCTTTTCTCGCCACCTGATAAAATATTAATTTTCTTATTAGATAAGTGATTTGAAAACATCATGTTTGCGCATACCTTCCTAACATCAGTTTCATGCATATCTGGAACACAACTCTGTACTTCATCATAAATACTATTATTGGGGTCTAATCTATCGATATTCATTTGACCGAAATAACCAATTTTTGTTTTAGCATGTTGATTGACGTAACCATCAATCGGAGTAAGGTCGCCTGTTATTAACTTTAACAAAGTTGATTTACCCTTTCCATTTTTGCCAATTATGCAAATTTTGTCATTCTTCTTTATACTAAATGACAAACTTTTGATTAAAGGATTACTCTCTTCATAAAAAAAACCAAGCCTGCTAGAATTTATTAAACTTTCTTTACTTCCATATGGCTCATAATTAAATTTGAAATCAAGATTAGCAACTGTTGCTAGCTTTTCTTTTTTTTCAATTTTCTCTAACGCTTTAATCTTAGATTGGGCTCTTGTTGCCATGCTAGCTTTTGATTTAAATCTATTTATCCAAGCTTCAGTCTTTTCTCTTTTTTTGGCCTCGTTGGCAACAGTTTTGTTATATATTTCTTCTTCTGATAATATTTTTTCCAAAACTTTCTCTGTAGTACCAGATGTTTTTTTAAACTCTCCTCTATGAATATTTAAAGTGTGAGTTATTACACTATTCATGAAACTTCTATCATGTGTTACGAGTATCAGCTCATCTCTCCAGTCGTTTAAAAAATTCCTCAACCATTTAATAGAGTGTATATCTAAATAGTTTGTTGGCTCATCTAACAATAACATATCAGGTTCATCTAATAATAATTTAGCCAAATTTATTTTTACTTGATTACCTCCAGAAAATTCTTCAGGTTTTTTTGCCATATCATCATATGAGAACCCTAACCCTGTTAAAATAGACTCCCCTTTCCAAGTCTCATATTCTCTATCACCGGTAAGAACGCTACAAACTTCATCAACAACAGTCTCTTGAGTAAATTTTATATGTTGATCTAAATGGCCAATTTTATAGCCTTTAGGCATCATAACTTCACCAGAATCTTGCTCAAGCTTACCTATTATTATCTTGAGAAAAGTACTCTTCCCACTACCATTTCTGCCGATAAAACCGACTTTTTCTTTTTTATTTATTATGATATTAACGTCACTAAATATCTTTTGGCCTGAAAATGAAATTTCTAAGTCGTTTGTTTTGATCATACTTTAATATTATATTTGTTCTTTAGCTGCTTTTTTTCTTTGATGTGGATCAAGAAACTGTTTTCTAAGTCTAAGATTCTCTGGAGTAACTTCTAACACTTCATCTTCATTTATATATGCCATCATTTGTTCTAGAGACATTTTTCTTGGGGTCACAAGTTTAACAGCTTCGTCAGTCCCTGAAGCTCTGACATTTGTTAATTGCTTGCCTTTTAAAATATTTATTTCCAAATCATTTGGCCTATTATGTTCACCCACAATCATGCCTTGATACACTTTGTCTTGTGGTTTAATAAACATAATGCCGCGATCTTGTAGATTAAAGATGGCATATGCTACAGCTTCACCTTGGTCGGTACTAATCAGTGCTCCATTACGCCTGAAAACAATATCACCCTTATACGGTTCATGGCTATGGTAAAGTCGGTTCATGACTCCTGTACCACGTGTATCAGTTAAAAATTCGCTTTGATAACCAATTAAACCACGCGATGGAGCTAAGAAAGTAATACGTGTTTTGCCGCCTCCAGATGGGCGCATGTCAGACATGGTTCCTTTTCGAAGGCTAATTTTTTCAACTACGGTACCACTAAACTCGTCATCTACATCCACCACTACTTCTTCAATAGGCTCTAGGGTTTTGCCAGAGGTTTCATCTTTTCTAAATAAAACGCGTGGACGAGAAACTGAGAGCTCAAAACCTTCACGGCGCATGGTTTCAATAAGTACGCCAAGTTGAAGTTCACCACGGCCACCCACTTCATAAGCCTCACCACCTTCGGTTTCATTAACGGTAATGGCAACATTAGTTTCAGCTTCAGCCATCAATCGATCACGAATCATACGTGATGTGACTTTAGAACCGTCTTGTCCAGCAAATGGTGAGTCATTTACGCTGATGGTGACTGCCATTGTAGGTGGATCAATGGGAGTTGATGGTATAGGCTGTGTTACTTGAGTGTCACACAATGTATCTGCAACAGAGGCCTGAGTAAGTCCAGCAATACATACAATATCGCCAGCTTTTACTGATTCTACCGGTACACGTTCAACACCTTTAAAGGATAATAGTTTTGTAAGTTTTCCGGTTTCTACTACTTTACCATCAAGGTTGATGGCTTTAACTTGCATATTTATATTTGCAGTTCCGCTATAGACACGTCCGGTAAGCATACGGCCCAAGAAGTTGTCAGACTCAAGCAATGTTGCAAGCATACTAAATGGTGCATTTTCGTCTTCTACATTGGGTTCTGGAACATGTTTTAATACCAGGTCAAGCAGGGGAGTGAGGTCTTTTTGCTCATCACCAAGTTCGCCGACACACCAGCCATCACGTCCTGATGCATACATAATTGGAAAGTCCAATTGATCTTCATTGGCATCAAGTGCTACAAATAAGTCAAATACTTCATCAACAATTTCTTCAGGTCGGCCATCGGGGCGATCTACTTTATTAATCACCACAATAGGGCGTAAGCCTTGTGCTAGGGCTTTGGATAATACAAATTTAGTTTGTGGCATCGGGCCTTCGGCCGCATCAGTAAGGAGTATCACTCCATCGGCCATCGACAATACACGTTCAACTTCCCCACCAAAATCCGCGTGTCCAGGAGTGTCAATAATGTTAATATGCACACCCTCATAATCAATGGCAGTGCATTTTGCCAAAATAGTAATACCGCGCTCTTTTTCAAGGTCGTTAGAGTCCATGACGCGTTCATCCACCTGCTGGTTATCTCGAAAGATACCCGTTTGTTGGAGTAGTGAATCAATAAGAGTAGTTTTTCCATGATCAACGTGAGCGATGATGGCGATATTACGAATAGGGGTGCTCATACAAATGTACCAAAAAGTTAACAATTAAGCGCGCTGCGCTTCTATACAGCTATTATTGAGGGGTGTAAAGGTTATTCCACGTATTGGTCAGCAATTTTCAATGCTTGACTAATTTTTTCAAGTCCTTCGTCAATATGGGCGTTGGTTGCAATAAGTGGAGGTCCAACAAAAATATGGTTCCAGCGTGCGAAAGTAAAGAGGCCAAGTTCTCTAAGTTTTGCAAATACTTGTCCCATAATCTTCATGTCTTCTGGTTGGGCATTCCATGGTGCCATTGGCTCTTTTGTTTCACGATTCTTGACTACTTCAATAACGCCCAGCAGTCCAGTGATACGCACGTCACCAATGCTTGGATTAACCTGTTTAAGTTCTTCTAAGCACTTAGCTGTATATGCGCCAACTTGACGACAATTTTCAATAAGGCCTTCTTCTTCAATAACCTGCAGGTTAGCGACTCCAGCAGCGCAAGCCACAGGATGAGCGCCATATGTCATTCCAAACGTAAATGCATGGTCCTCTAAATAATCGGCAATGCGTTTGTTCATAATCACAGCTCCAAGAGGCACGTATCCAGAGGTTAGGCCTTTTGCAGTTGTAATCATGTCGGGTACGACGTCAGCATTTTGAACTGCAAACCATTCCCCGCATCTACCAAAGCCACTCATAACTTCATCGGCTATGAATAAAATATTATATTTATCAGCAAGTTGCCTTAT
The DNA here is from genome assembly GCA_937907045.1 of uncultured Alphaproteobacteria bacterium. Taxonomy (GTDB): domain Bacteria; phylum Pseudomonadota; class Alphaproteobacteria; order Rickettsiales; family UBA6187; genus CALCTU01. The sequence continues at coordinate 3,521 of CALCTU010000192.1, read as the reverse complement.
TCCTTTAAGGTAGCCTTCTGGGTATTTAATGCATCCGGATGTGCCTGATTCGCCTTCCATAAAAATAGCGGCAATGGTATCAGGTCCTTCAAAGTTAATGACATCTTCAACATGTGCCAGTGCTTTTTTGCAAGTATCTTGGGCGGTAGTTTGGCCCCAAGGGCAACGATACACATAAGGGTCTTCTACCCGTACAATACCGCCTACCAAAGTGTTTTGATCAAAGGTGAGGCGTCTTGGGTCGCCACTAAGGGCGGCAGCACCATTTGTGCAGCCATGATATGAACGATATTTTGTGATAATTTTATGCTTTCCGGTGACAAACCGGGCTAGCATAATGGCGGTCTCATTGGAAGTGGAGCCGCATAGTGTAAATAGTGTTTTATCAAGATCTCCTGGCGCAATATCGCTGAGCTTTTTACCTAAAAGCCCGCGTGCTTCGGTCGTCATTTGACCGGCATGGGCATGGGATATTTGCCCCATTTGTTTGGTCACCGCTTCAATAATTTTTTTGTTGCCATGCCCTACGTTAACATTAACTAATTGTGCAGAAAAATCAAGATATTGTTTGTCGTTTTGATCCCAGAAATACACACCTTGAGCATGCGAAACATGTATAGGATTCGCATCTTTTTGTTTAATCCAATGAAAAAAAGTGTGATCGCGATTTAATGTGGCGATTCTTTCAATGTGGTCATTATTCATAGTATGGTAATAAAATCCGGGGTTAATATAATTCTAGCTCATCCAGTTAACGGCAGCTTCTGGATTCCATTTGCTGGTTATTTTGCGAATACGAGTCCAAAATTCGATAGAGCTTTTTCCTGTGATGTCGCCGGCACCAAATTTGGAGCCATTCATGCCACCAAACGAGAATGGCTCACGGGGTACAGGTACGCCAATATTAATGCCAATCATGCCAGATTGAAGTTGCTTGGAAACTTCGTTTGCAATTTTACCGCTTTGGGTAAATATTCCAGCGCCATTTCCATATTCGGAGCTATTTTCTATTTCAATGGCGTGGCTAATGTCTTTTACGCGCGTAATTGACATTACAGGGCCAAATACTTCTTCTTTTGCAATCGCCATATCCGGTGTAACATTGTCAATCAAGGTTGGTCCAACATAAAATCCATCCTTGTTGCCATCAACATTAGGGTTTCGGCCATCTAATATAATAGTGGCGCCAGCTTTTTCTGCTTCCGTGATGTAGTTTTCAATACGTTCTTTAGCGGCAGCAGAAATAACGGGACCAAGGTTGTCGCCTGGGATTATCTTTTTGGCTTCTTCAACCATTTTTTCAATAATATGATCAACATCGCCTACTGCCATAAGCGCAGATGCTGCCATGCAGCGTTGGCCAGAGCAACCAGACATGGATGCAATAATGTTCGAGGCTGCCATGTCAGGGTGTGCGTCGGGTAATAAAATGAGATGATTTTTGGCGCCGCCGAGAGCTAAAACACGTTTAAGGTTAGCGGATGCACGCTCATATACCACTGCGGCAATATGAGTGGAGCCAACAAAACTAACTGCCTGAATATCAGGGTGATCGCAAATTGCTTCTACAATTGTTTTATCGCCTTGTACAATATTAAACACACCATCTGGGAGTCCGGCTTCTTTTAGAAGTTCAGCAATACGCATGGCACTCAAAGGAACTTGCTCCGATGGTTTTAATATAAAACTGTTACCCAAGGCAATGGCAATAGGAATGGTCCAGTGCGGCACCATGGATGGAAAATTAAATGGTACAATGGATGCAACCACACCAAGTGGCTCGCGGTAAGATTTGCATTCTACGCCACGGCTTACTTCTAATACTTCGCCAGGGACGATTTGAGGTAATGAACAGGCAAACTCAACAATTTCAATTGCTTTTTCTATTTCAGCTTTGGCTTCAGAATAAATCTTGCCGTGTTCACGAATAATTAGATCCGTGAGTTCTTCAATGTTGTCTTCAAGCAATGTTTTGTATTTATAAAAAACCTGCACTCTGTTTTTTATTGTTGTTTTACTCCAGCTCTCAAAAGCATTTTGTGCTGCACTAACAGCTTCATTCAATGAGTTGGTGTCGGACAGATACACTTTCCCAATGACGGATGCATTTGCGGGGTTGATAACATCAAGTACAGGGGCATTTGGGTTTGGCTGAGTAACATTTCCGCCTATAACATTGGTTGCGTGAATAAGTGTACTATCGGTCATGATGCAAGAGTCCTTTCGTTGTTTTTCGTGTGCTTAATAATCATAGTATCCCACAGTTAGGTTTATATAAGACACTATCCATCAGCGCATGCGATTATAGCATATAGGCGCTGGTAGATGTTTTTGAATTACCTTAAAAATGCAATATATATTATTGTTATATTTGGAAAAGTAAAAATTAATTTGGCTTTTTGTTTAGAAGTGCAAAAATATCGATAAAATAATATGGTTTGCTATTATGGCGAATAAGATGGCCATTATAACGATCTATACCAATATTTCGTGATACAATTTCATCCATCACCCGGTGGTAAGATTCATTGTTTGGTACAATAATCTTAATAAGGTAGTCAATACTTCCGCTAGTAGCATAGCATTCTACAACTTCTGGAATATCTTTAATGCCTTCTTCAAACACATGAAAGCCATTGCCATCATGGCTCTTAAGGACAATTTGTACAAAAAATACGCAGTAATCAGTGATTTTACCAAGATCAAGTTCTACACTATATTGTGTAATGATGCCTTCTTTTTCAAGGCGTTTGACACGTTGCCAACAAGGACTAATGGAAAGTCCAACTTGGTCAGCTAAATCTTTTTTAGTAATCTGACTATTTTTTTGTAATGCATTTAAAATTTGAATATCAATATGGTCAAGTTTCATGGATGCGCTAGGAGGTTATCGTTGATAAAGAAAATTTTTTTGAATTCCTATATACTATGTCAAAACATAATATCAAACTAAAAACTACTTGCAAGCAGCATCAAAGCGCAAGCGCTATTGCCACGGCGTTTTGGTGCTAATGGTAAAACACATTACCCCTTGGTTTGATTTACGATTAATATATTACTAATAATATAATTGCCATTGAAGGACAAAATCTGTTATAAAACCTGCCGCAAAAAGATAATGCCCATGGCAGTACTAATCAAATAGTGATTAGATCTATTGCACATGATCTTTAACGTTTCCGTTATCGGGCGGTTAGCTCAGTTGGTTAGAGCGCTACGTTGACATCGTAGAGGTCGGAAGTTCGAATCTTCTACCGCCCACCACCGACACGCTCTTCGAGCTTCGGGTGGCTTACGCCAGTAAGACGCACGAAGTCGATTAGAGCTAGGAGTGTCGCCCGAAGCCTTTCAACGTAGCTTTAGCGTAGTTGGATAGGCGAAGGGGGACTGGAGTTGCAGTTATGTTCTATGGGGTCTAGGGTCTACCCCAATTGGGTCTACCCCAATTAGGGAGGCACGTTGGACTATTATCTAACCACATAATATTTTTACTCTCAATCTGTAATTTTCAAAATTGCGGA
>CALCTU010000191.1 GCA_937907045.1 uncultured Alphaproteobacteria bacterium | reverse complement strand
TTGAAAATTACAGATTGAGAGTAAAAATATTATGTGGTTAGATAATAGTTCAACATGCCTCCCTAATTGGGGTAGACCCCACGATTTGATGTAGACTCAACTTTTAGGAAGATCGGCGTAAGCTATATGAAGCCCGAAATGTGGTAGCGGAGGAGAGACTTGAACTCCCGACACGCGGATTATGATTCCGCTGCTCTAACCAGCTGAGCTACTCCGCCACAATATCAAAAATGTGTGAGATGGTATAAGGGCAAATGATATATGTGTCAATAGTCAAGTAGCTGGCTAATGTTATAATACATACTCTTTGACTGCATGTTCGCGTTCAAATAAATAGAGCATTAATGCAGCCCTAATCCACATGCCGTTGCGTGCCTGTTTCCAGTAATGTGCGCGTGGATCTTGATCGACATCGGTATGAATTTCGTTGCGACGTGGAAATGGATGCATGATAATGCATGATGGTTTGATGATATCGAGATGTTTCGCGGTGATGTTGTAATTTGATAAGTCGGGGGAAGACTCGTTTTTTTCATTATGTTCATCCTGCAAGCGTGTGGCATAGATGGCGTCGGTGTCTTCAAGGCAACCATCTAGCGATTCAGAAATGTGATAAGAAACGCCCTTTTGGTCTAGAAATTTGAGAATATCCTCGCGCATGCAATATGAAGCGGGCGATACAAAGTTAATGTGTACGTTATGATATAGTGCTAGTAATCGGCATAGAGAGCGTACGGTACGTCCTCTTTTTAGGTCGCCAATCATGGTGATGCGCTTGTTGTCGATGCCGCCTAATTCGGAAAATGCCCGTGACAGTGTATAAATATCCAGTAAGGCTTGGGTTGGGTGTTGGTCTTTGCCAGATCCGCCATTAATAATAGGAATGGAGCGGTTGGCATAAGAATTTAAGACCCAAGATGCTTTTTGTGCAAAGCCTTCATCGGGATGGCGGGTAATAATAAGGTCCACGTAACTAGAAAATGTCCGGATGCTGTCTTCTGGTGATTCGCCTTTAACTTCAGATGAGGTAGCGGTGTCTCTGATCTCGGAAGTTTTCATGCCTAATATATGGCAGGCATTAAGGAAAGACATAAATGTACGGGTTGATGGTTGTACAAAAAATAGCATAGCACGCTTATCTGCGAGTAGTTGCTGTAGAAACATAGAGCCATGTTGCGATTTGGCTATTTTACGTATTTGATTGGCAATATCGAAAAGCTGCTGCAAAAATGGTTTGTCAAATTGCTGTGCAAATATGATGTCAAATAACCTGTTTGAAGATGGATGATTAAAGTATTTTAGCTTGGATTCTATAGGCTGAGCCTTGAAAGATTCCCATCCTTTATATTGTTGCGCCATGGTTGTTAATATATTAACGTTTTTCAATTATTAAAGTTTTTTTACATAAACGTTGCTTTGTAAAAAAACTGTAATATTCTTATGATAAAATAAACTTATGGGTCGTGAGTATAATCTACTTATGACATATTTTAAATTAAAAATTTAGGAGTATGCAGATGTTTATGCATCAAACTTCAAAAATAGACTACACGCAAGTAGCGTTTGTAGTTATGTTAATGGCGGCGGCTTTTATTGTTCCCACCGATGTTCTGGCAACTGGTGGTAGCGCTTCTGGGACGTCAGGTACAGTTTATAAGTCACCTGGTGCTCAGCAGGGTAACCTAGAGGGGACTATTTGCCAGGTTATCGGTGAGCTTCGCGGGCCAATTGCTCGTGGTGTTGCTGCTATTGGCGTTATCATTCTAGGTTTTACCCTCTTTTTGGGTAAAATATCTTGGGGTGTGGCAATTGCACTTGCGATTGGTGTTGGTGCGGTATTTGGTGCGCCACAAATCGTAGGTTTATTGGGTGACGGTGTTGAGTCATGTCCTGACCTAGCAGCTGGTAGTGGTTAATCTACTTAGTTAGTTTACATTATAAGCTTGAAAGGCCGTTTGTTGTAATGACTGACGGCCTTTTTATTTATCGTTAATGTAACATAATTGTAACAATTGTGTGTTATATATGTAATATATCATAATTAAAGCGCATTAAGGTAGTATGCGATTGGTTGTTTTGTGTGCTTATTAAGTGAATGTTAATACTTAAAATATACAATTAATATTATGAAAAATAGTAAAAAGGTTGTATAATGCGCCACGATCAGAAAGTTGATTTAGTTCCTCAGTTTGAAGGAAGTGATGAGCTAAATATGGCTATTGATCATTGTCCAAGTGCAAGTAGCATGCGAAGTGCCTCTATTGAGCTGATGCAGCAAGAAGAATTTTTTCTGCTTGCGTACCTCACCCAAGATGAGTCACTTGATTATTCCTTGCAGGCACAGGTGGAAGTTATGCTTCGGCAAGCTTGGAAAACATATAAGTTGGATCAGTTCGCAAATAAAATGCAGGAATTGGCAACCAAGGCTTCAGATGGATATGAGATGGATTACTATCATCGTATTTATGAAGCAGCTATGAAGGTATTTGAATTAGAGGCTTATCAGTTATTTGTAAGGCGAAGTAAAGCGTTTGATAACGATGAGTCTGATGGCGCTGTTAAGGTAAGAAGCGTGAGTGAATCAATAGATAAACAAGTAGCGCTAGTGCGTGATGCAATGAGCAAAGAAGAACAAGTTAAGGATTAACTGAGATTTTAGAAAAATAGGAAGCAAAAAAGTTAACGTATAGCTTTAGAGTATGGGTGAACGGAGAATATTATGCCTGAAATTGGAAAAACACAGAAAGATTATTTAGCAGATTTGGAAGCGCTCAGAGAACTTGATCAAGAGGCTCAGGATCTTGCGTATACAATATCTTCTAATCCCCATGATGGCATTACAAGAGCAGAACGTGAAAGAGAAATTCGACGTCATACGGCAGAAGCAAAAAAAGCTAATACAATTAAAAAACGTCATGAAAGTAACGTACCACTTCCTGCTACTGTAGGTGGATTAGCGTTTCTCATAGCGATGGCGATTGGTGCTGGTTTTGGAATGTTCTTTTTTGCTATTATTGCATTAGGATTTTTGGCTAAGGCAAGTATAGAACTTAGTAATGCATATGAGGCAGAGAAATCGCGACAGTACCACCAAGGTGAGATTGATTTATTAAATAATGCACGTCTTGCGAAACCAAAATCAAAGACGCCTGTGCGTGATCATGGTGATGCGCCCAAAGAGCGTGTGCAAGAGCAGCCAGCCAAGCCACCACAAGCAGTTAAGCAAGATAATGCTATCACAAATCCTGGTGCCTCTGCGAACAAGAACACTCCACCAACTCCTCCTGTAGTCATTTCTCCGACAAAAGAAACAAAGAAATCCAAAGAAAAAGTTACACCAGTTCCTGCAGCAACAACGCCGACTCCTGCGAGTCCGACTTTAATTCCTACACCGGCTTTTGCGGCTGCACCGCCGGCAGTTTCTCCAATACCGTCTGTGCATACGCATGTGCAGGACAATAGCAATCTAATTGATCAAATAAAAAAACTTCTTGAGCATAATGAGGCGCTAAGAGATGCGTTGAATAAAGGAGCACCAGCAGGAGCTCCAACAGCTGCATCAACTCCAGCACCAGCAGTTACTCCAACTGTGTCTTCAAGCACTGATCTATCGGATATACAACGTCAATTAGATGTTTTGAAAGCAATGTTAGCTGCACGTGATGCAGATATTGGTGCTGGTCGTGGATCTGATGGCGTAGATAGTAGTGTATTAGATGGTTTAACAGAAAAAATAAAGGCTCTTGAGGGTAAACTTGTTCAAATGGCTGATACGGCTAATAAAGAAGTTGATGTTAAGATTAACCTTGATGAAGTCGCCGCAAACTTAAGAGCCATGCTTGCCGATGCAAACACTGCAGCTGCTTCTGCGAGAGCTTCTGAAGCACAATTGCTCCAGGGTTTAGATGATTTGAGACGTCTGCGGGATGAATTGGAAGCATTGCGAGTTCCGAGTCCGCGTAAAAGAGTTACTGTTACTGAGGTGGTTGAACGTCCTGACGCTTTAGGAGAACCAGGAGCGGCGGCAGAAGGTGATTCAACAGAGGTAAAAAATTTAAAAGACAGATTGCGTGATGCTCAGGAAGGCCTTGAGAATTTGAAAGAACTTTACAAGAATCGTCTAAACGGACGTGATGAAGAACAAGCTGAGTCTGATAAGGAATTACAGGAATTAAGGAACAAGCTTCGAGATCAAGCTAAAGAATTAGCTGATTTGTTAGCTGAAATTAATGGTCTTGAAGCAATCAATGAAGCGCTAGTAGATGCAGAGCCTGGTGTTAGAACTATATATAGAGATAGAGAAAGTGGTAATGACGGTGTAGAAGAACTTGAATCTGCAATAGCAAGACTAAGGGCTGCAGCTGAAGCTGAAAAAGATGATTATGAAGGTCATATTAAAGTATTAGAAGAAGCATTAAGCGAATCTAAGGCTAAGCTTCAGGCATTAGAGGCGAGTCTTAATCAGCGAGCTGCTCTGGATGCTGCGGTGGTGGATGCAGATCATCAAGCTGAAAAAAATGCGCTTATGCGTGAAGCTGATGCTGCTAAACGAGCTTTAAGAGATGCTCAGGAAGAACTTAATCAAGTAAAAGGCTCTTATGCTAATTTGGAAGGAAGGCGAGCTGAGGAAGCGACTGAATCTGAAGAGGAGCATGAGCGTGAGTTGCAGGCATTACGTGAACAATTAAGTCAGCAGGCTGCAAATGCTGCTGAAAAAATTGCTGATTTATTAGACCGCATTAAAGGCCTTGAAGATTTGTTGGGGGCGTTTGCTGAGTCTGGTGTGGATGGGCCACTTGGTATGACAGCTGGTTTTGGTTTAAACACTGCCGCAAAAGACGCTATGGATGATGCAGTTGCAGCAGTTAGAACTGGGCTTGATAGGTTTCGTAAAGACTTGGCTGAATCTGAAAGGTTAGAAGATACTGAAGGTTTTCAAGGTTCCTTAAAGTCGATGGCAGGTGCGTTGGCAAATATGCAGGCCCAGCTTGAGGAATTTAAAAAGAATGCTGGACTTTCAGGTATAACAATGGACGCATTAGAAGCGGAACGTGAGGCTTTGGAACGTGCACATGCAAGAGAACTGAATAAATTAAGACAACAGTCAGAAGGTGCTGAGGCAGACCTTAAGGAAGCACAAAGCAAGGTTGCTGCGTTGCGTGAAGAGCATCATAAGGACATGAATGAACAACAGCAAGAAAGCGATGCTGCCCAGGAAAAGTTAAAGAAGAAATTGGCGGATAAAGCTGAAGAATTAGCTGATTTGATGAAAAAAATGAAAGCGCTTAGAGATGCCATGGCAGCGGTAATGGATGCGGAGCCTGGGCCTTCAGCGGTTGGTCAAAGAGTTAGAATTGACTATGGGCCAATAGAAGAAGAGTTGGATGTGCTAAGAAATGCTTTGGGTGAACATCATAGACGTATGGGTGAGGATTCGGACGATAGGTTTGATGGAATTGTTGCAGATAATAAAGATTTGCAAGCTACTCTTCTAAGGCGTTTGCAGCTTATAAATGCTGATTTGCTTGCAAAATTTGCAGGTCTTGAAGATTTATTGGCTGCTCAGCCTAATTGGGCTGGTGAAGGTATGTCTGGGAGTGACGAAAACTCAGAAACCTCGGACAGACTAGATATCTGGAGAGAAGAAATTGAAGATTTTCGCATACAGCTCCAACAAAGTAAGGCTGAATTAGAAGCGTATCAAGGCTCGCTTGATGTAAATGCGGATGAGTTGGAAAAAGCAAGAATACGTGCAGAAAAAGCAGAGGCTAATTTGGCGCAGGCAGCTGCTGAGGCTGAGTTGCGAAGAAAAGATTGGCAAGCGGCAAATGCACGCTTGGTAGATGCATTAAACGATTCGGATGATCATGACGAAGAGATGGAACGTTTAATGGCTGCTATGAAAAAATCCTATGAACAGGGTTTAAGCGAATGGAAGGACAGACTTGAAGAGTTTAATGCTCAGCAGTCTAGGCAGCTTGCAGACCGCGATGCCAAGCTTAAAGAGCTTGAAGAAGCTAATGCTAAATTGGCTGATCAGGTGCGCCTGCGTGCTGAATCTGAAAGTCAGTTGCGTGACCAAATGGCGCAGTTAATGTCTGAGATGGCAAAGCTTCGTGAATTATTAGCAGGGAATTCTGCAGCTGTTTCGTCTGCCAGTAATGACGCTGCTACAGATGTTTCAGGTCTTAATAGGGATGAAGGCTTGGATAGTGAAGATGAGAAGGTTGCCAATGAGGGTGTTGAGGGCGAAGTATCTGAAGTATCTGATGAGCGCGACAGAGAGCTTAGATTAAGCCGAAGTGGAAGTTTCCGTTTGGTTGAGGCAACTCCTGTATTTTCTGAATTGTTAAAAGCATATCACGGTTTAATGGTTGAAGAATCTGAAGCTAAAGAACAATTTGCTAAACTTACAGAGCAGATTAGAGATATAGGTTCTGAAGAAGGTGTGGTTGAGGTTGCTGCGGAAGTGTTGGAAACATTGGGTGCTCAATTAGCTCTTTATCCTCCAATCAAAAGTTTTATTGAGGAGCATCAAGGTGATGGGCATTTCGATGAAGGTAAGGTAGCTGCATATCGTTATATTCGGGCAGGTGAATCATACCAAAAGCGTGGTAAAGACGCGCTAGCTGCTCTTGAAGTAGATATTGTTGCTTATATTGAACGAGCATTTGAAGTTTCTGCACGTGAAGAAAGAGATGAGGGGCCAGAAGTAGATGCTGACGAACTTAAAGGTGCGTTAGGTCTTCTTAAACGAGTGAATAAATCTCCTGATGCTCCTGAAGAAGGAGAAAACCTTGGGGTAGGCTCCTTGCGAAAAAAACTTCAAAGGCGCCGTGCCAAGTCGTTATCAGAAATAGACTTTGGTACTATTGGCGGGGCTAGTGGTAGCGTACCTGTTGGTGATGACAAGAACGCAATTGATACGTTTGTTCAGGGAGCTTTAAATTTACTAATAAGTGAAGAGGCTGGTGTTGATAATATTGAGGCATTTTTAAAGGATAAGGAAAAGCTAGGTGATTCAGTTAAATATATGGTGAACCCTAATGAGTGGCAGTTACCATATGTATTTAAAGCACCTGCAGTGGAGTTAAAAAATGCCACAATGGCTGAGCTTCCTGGCTATGAAAATAATGAGATTAATGTTCGTGACTTGTACAACCATCTTTATGATGAATTGAAAGCATTACTTGAACGGCTGCGGAACTTAGAAACTCAGCTTCTAGAAGAAGAGTTGAAGGATATAGATAGTTTAGAAGGTGACTCAACGCCTACGCCTTCACCTTCAGCTTCACCAGAGATTGGTTCGGTAACTCCTGTGCCTTCAGAGGGTGAGGATGTACAGTTGCTTGAAGAACAGCAGCGTCGTGCTGCAAAAGAAGCAGTAATGTCTGGTTTTAATGTTCTTGAAGATGCTATGCATAAGATATCTGTTGAACAACGTATTGAGGTTATTAATAACCTCAAAGCTCTTGATACGAAATTGCAACGTGATCAAGAGGAAATTAAAAATAAAATAGATGTATGGTTGCCCAATATTACACCTTCTAGTAATTCGGTTAGTTCCAGTCCGAATGCAGAATTTAAATTGTCACTTTATGGAAATGCACATAGTAAGCTTAGCAGTGGTGAAGATATTTCAGTAGCACTGACTGATGAACTTGGAGTAATTTTTGTAGCAGAATTTATTGCATATTTTGTTCAGATGGTTGATGCCGGTAAGCATGATTTATCTTATGATGGTTTAATGAGCTTGCAAGATGTGGATTATATTCTGCAAAACCAAGAGCTGTTGGCTGATGCTATTATAGATAATACGCAAGTGGATAGCTTGAAGGCTGCATTAAGAGGTTTTGTGGATGAAGATTATTATGAAGAAATTTTCCCATCGGATATTCAAAGGCTAGGTGATCTTTTGAAATATCATTGTGCTCATTTACAGGAGTATAGAATTGATCTTTTACTAGGTGGATTGGTCAGTAAAATTGTTCAGGATCAAGGAAAGGATATTGATAAATGTTTGAGTCAAGTTGATGTTGCGCAGCTTGATATGGAGTTATTATATGACACCTTTGTAGATAGTGTGTTGGCGCTTTTTTACGATGTAGATTATATTGATCATATTAGCTTTTTGAGTGATCCAAAAAATGCTTACTATAAAGATTATTTTGATCAATTGCGTGCTAAATATGACGAGCAAGTTTTATTGGGTGATTTAAAGGCTAACCCACACGACTTCCTAACTTTCGCATGCAAATATTTGCATGAACATGAACTAAGTTGTCCTGATACAGAGATGGATGATGTCAGTGCAGAATTTGTTGCTCAAGTTAAGGTGTCGCATGTAGAAAGCGTTGAACAAGAGCGCAAGAATAATGGTGTTGTTGATGGCATTGATAGACCCTAGTTAATTCTCGCGTGACAACCGTCACTGTTTTGACTATAAAATTTTATAACGGATAATTTATAATTTTATAGTAGTAAATACATCATGGCCGACGAGATTAATCCAGAACCATTACCGGAAAATTTTTATAATCGGGATGGTTGGTTAAAAAACATCATGAATTTTTATGCAGTAGAAAAAAAACTTCTGCCTGAAGATGTGCTTAAGCGTGCAGTGGAGGGTATTGTTAATGCCCTGTATAACGTGATTACAATTAATCGCAATTGGCCACAAGACACCCATAATTTATTTAAGCAGGCAGTAGGGCCATTGTGGGACCCTAAAGAATATAGAGAGAAAATTTATAATAGTTTTAAAACGCGTGCCAAAACCGAAGATGAGCCACGGTTGGATATTATTGCTGAGAGTTTGATTTATATTCGGTATTTATTTGAACAAGATAAAACATTTCTCGAAGAAATCTTCTCAGAAGAAATTCAAAAACTTGACGGAGATGTTGATAGGCTTGCACTTGCGTTGCAAACCATTGTTAAAACGCACACCAACCAGGTGATTAAAATGTTAGCCAAGAGGTGATTGTGGGAGAGGGGCGTTTGTTGTGTGGTTCGGTTTTTTTCTCTTAAGGTGCCGATCTTCTTAGTTTGGTGCTCTCAAGATAATGTTTGCCCAGAACCGAATTGAGGAGGTCGGGGTGACAGATGCAAAGAGATAAATCATAGAATTTTAGCTAAGAGTATTCTTCCATTTCTCTGTAATGTATTGTATACAAATACCATGAAATCCCTTCTAAACCCTACCAAACATCAACCTCTTGCCGATGCGCTTCGTCCACAAACAATTATGGATGTGGTTGGACAAGATCATTTAACAGGCAAGCAAGGTATTATTGCGCATGCTCTTAAAACAGGGCACATACCGTCGATGATATTTTGGGGGCCACCTGGCTGTGGTAAAACAACGTTGGCGCGTATTATTGCTTCTTCAGCAAAAAACT
>CALCTU010000190.1 GCA_937907045.1 uncultured Alphaproteobacteria bacterium | reverse complement strand
TTTTGATCAGCTTACGATCAGCAATGATGGCGGTAATACTATGATATCTGCCAATGATAATGACTTCCAGGTGAAGCTGATGGGAGTACATGAGCTGGATGAGAGCGATGTGTTGATTGGTTAATGTCAATGCCGTTGAATAATAAAGCAAATTCTCTAAGCCACCCCAGCTAGTCCAGGTAATAATTTACGTAAACCACCTACAATAAATTCAACAGCCATTGCAGATAATATTAGGCCCATCACACGTGTCATAATATTCATTGATGTTTGGCTCATATGTCGTTCTATTTGGGGAGCTAGTCGCAACGTTATCCATACAAATGACGCGACTGCTACGATGATGGCAAACAATAAGAAACTAGCATTAATGTCTTTTGTTTGGTTGCTAAATAAAATAACGGTACTAATTGCACCGGGTCCTGCGAGTAACGGTAAAGCCAAGGGTACCACTGCCACAGAGCTGCTATCAATAGCTTCTTCATCTTCTTCAGGGGTATGCCGTGTTCTTCCTCTTCTTGCCTCTAACATATTAAACGCAATAAACATCAGTAATAATCCTCCAGCAACCCTAAAAGCATCAACGCTGATACTAAAGAAGTGTAAAATTTGTACGCCCATTACCATAGAAATGGTAAGAATTATCGCAACAGCAATGGCAGTAGAGCGAGCGATTAGATTACGTTGTGATTGAAGGTTATTAGTAAAGTTAAGGTAAAGCGGAATAACGCCAATTGGGTTAACAATGGCAAACAAACCAATAAACATTCTAATATATTCATTAAGATCCATGGCAAAGTGTCAGTGTATATATTATAGGGATTAATTACAAAATAGTTATATAACCTCAAGAACAGATAGGGTGCTACAGATTTTTTTAAAATGTATGTGCCTTCAGCTGAGCTTAAGATAATCATGTAGAGGCGATGGATTAACTGTAACGGTCGATTTTCTAAGAAGAAAATAGCAAATAACCAAGTAACGATTTATATACTGATAGTAATAAAGTTAGTCAAAAACGTAAGCTAGGTTTAAGTAAACAGCAATAAGGTAAAAAGTACTAATGTGAGGTCTTAACATGAAATTAATATGGATGATGATATTGGTAATGGTTGTAACTGCATGTCAGTCAAAACAAGAAGGGAACTTTGCTATTGGTGTAAGTAGAGACCCGCATTGTACAGCATTTGCAGACGGTAAGTTAAATGCATATAAAAAGGCATATGAGCAGAAAAATAATTCATTATCGATTCTTCGTAGAAAAGGATATTGGTTGGAGTCATATAGGCAGTGCATGGACTTACAGCAACCCGTGGATTATTGTAAAATTGTTGCAGATAATGAGCTTGAAGCACAAATTCACAACATGCCGGATAGGGGTGTAAGCATCCCACAATGGAGAATTAACCAACTTTATCAGCGTAGCTATAGTAATTGTAAGCAAAATTTTTCTTTAGAAAATTATTGTTCAAATGCGGCTGGTGGAAGGTTATACCGATATGAAGAGGACATACATTTATCGGGAAGAAGCTTATTTTTAGAAAGAAGACAGCAAGTTTTTAAAGAATTTTACAGTCAATGTCTTGAAACCTTCGGCCAAAGCACACTACCTGTATTTTATGATAGTATTGGTAGTAGATATTTTAATGAAAATGAAAGGTTCCCTAATCATAAACAATCAATGGATGGAGAGTAATTATGAGCATGATAAAAACAATGATGTTATTGGCAGGATTGACTGCTTTATTTGGTTTTGCTGGTTTTGCAATGGCTGGAGAACAAGGAATGGTGATTGCTCTGGTGGTAGCGTGTGCAATGAATCTGATTGCCTATTGGAATTCAGATAAAATGGTATTGGCTATGTATGGTGCTAAACAAGTGAATAGTCATAACGCCTCTGATCTTTTCAGTATAACAGAACATCTAAGTCGTCGAGCAAATATTCCAATGCCAAAACTTTATATTATTGAAAATAGTCAACCAAACGCATTTGCTACTGGAAGAAATCCAGAGCATGGAGCTGTCGCCGTGACAACAGGCTTACTGCAATATTTAGATGATGCGGAAGTTGAAGGAGTGATAGCGCATGAGTTGGCCCATATCAAAAATCGTGATACACTTATTATGACCATTACCGCTACTATTGCAGGTGCTATTAGTATGCTTGCAAATGTTGCAATGTTTTTTGGAGGAGGGCGTGATCGTCATATGGGGCCAATAACAATTATTCTTATGGCCATTCTAGCTCCTTTTGCGGCAATGTTAGTTCAGATGGCAATATCTCGGACACGAGAATATGAAGCTGATAAAACAGGAGCTGAAATTTCTGGTAATCCCATGGCACTTGCTTCTGCACTAAGTAAAATAGCGGGAATGTCGAAAAAAGTTCCAAATCATATTGCAGAAAACAATCCGGCTACTGCACACATGTTTATTATGAATCCATTAAATGCACATAAAATTGATAATTTGTTTTCCACTCATCCAAATCCAGAAAACCGTATTGCAAGATTAAAGGAGTTAGCCTTGTCTAGTTATCGAACTACATAATATTTTGACTCGTAATCTACCACCTTTAAAGTGACGAAAACCATAGCTGCCACTTTTTTAGGACGGCCTTTTTCTATGCTTTAGCTAGAGAGCTTATGATATTTTGTGATTCTTCATGTGAAAAACCATTATGTTCAAGGGCTTTTTCGGCAATCAAATAGCTGCTGGATAGATATTCTGGAATAATATGCGTGTTTTCTAAATTAAGGTGAGAAAGATCTCTTTGGTCGTGAGTTCGAATGATTACTGGAATGTTTTGGCTAATTTCTCTGATATTACGGTATATAATGTCAATTAAGTCAGTTTTATCAATAGTGACAACTACACATGTTGCTTTATCAATGTTAGCAGCTTGTAATGTACTTCTTTTTGTTACATCTCCAAAATAGATGGGAATGTTTTTTGTTTGGCCGGATTTTATTGATTCTGTTTTTATATCAAATGAAATATTTTTGATGCCTTCATGTGCAAGAATCTCAGAAACAATTTGTCCCATTCTTCCATATCCTAAGATTACAACATGTTCTGACATTTGGGTGTCATTATCTTCTTCTGCGTATGCATCCTGATCTTCAACGGATTTTAAATATAGACCTATTTTTTGGGATAACGGATTTATTATTGGGGTTATAAACATTGTTATGCCAATTGTAAGAAACATAAATTGACCAACGCTATTATCCAATAAGCCATAGGTAATAGAGGAGCCAACCACCAATAATCCAAATTCTCCAGCTTGAGGAAGTAATAAGGCAGACTCTACAGATGTTGAATTGGGTAACTTCCATACACGAGATAGTGCATAAATGATAGCAAACTTAATGGCCATTAATCCAAATGCTGAAAGAAATAACCAAACGGGCTTTTGAGTGATAAAATGCAGGTCAATACTCATACCAAATGTCATGAAAAATATACCAAGGAGCATACTTTTAAATGGAATGATAATTGAGGAAACTTCATGGCTATAATTTGTTTCAGCAAGAAGCAATCCTCCTATAAAAGCACCCAAGGCTAATGACAATCCAGCCATCCCAGCAATTGATGCACTAACTACGATGACTAATAGACTTAAAGCTATAAATGCTTCTGATCCTCCGTGTTTGTGAGAAAAAGAAAAGATAGGCCTCAAGAAATATTTTCCGACCAAAATAATTGCTATTATAGCAACTAACATTTTTCCTGTTATACTTAGTATGTATCCTGTCAATCCGGATTCACCTGTATCTATTGTAAAAATGGTGATTAAAATTAAAATCGGAATCACAGCTAAATCTTGAAATAACAAAATACTAAAGCTTGTTTTTCCTGGTTTTGTATTAAAAAGTTTATTCTCATGTAGATATTGAGTAATAATAGCCGTAGAGGAGAGGGATAGCCCTAATCCCAGTAATATTGACGCCTCCAATGAATTTCCCCAGGAATAAGCGATGACGCCTATGACAATAGATGATAGTAGTACTTGCGCCATACCTAATCCAAAGACAAGGCTACGCATGTTCCATAATTTTTTGGGAGTTAGTTCTAGGCCAATCACAAAAAGCAGAAAAACAATACCAAGTTCTGATAATAGGTTAATGTTATTACCACTTTGCAATGTTAGGTATTTCAAGAAAGGATAATCATCTACCAAAAGGCCTAACGCTTGGGGGCCAAAAAAGATACCTACACACAGATAACCAAGTACTGCAGGTATTTTAAATTTTTTCAAGAAAGGGATTATAATTGCTGTTATGGCTAAGAAAAAGCCAGCATATATAAAAACTTCTAGGAGTGGACTTTCCTTCATTGTGTATGGTCACATTATGTTAAATGTTGAATGGCCGATAAATAAGTTAAGAATAACACTATTTGTGCCTGTAGGGGCTTATATAAAGCAGTCACTCTTAACACAACTTTAGTATAAATAGCATAACTTAAATAACTATTAATCAAAAAGAAGTTCTGTACAGAACGTGAATCAAAATGCGAGCATTTTAATTTATGTTCAGCTGCTGGCAGCCCTGAGAGCTGTTGGTAATTGTTGTTCTACCAGCATTTGGGCGATGCCATCTTCCAAACTATAAGCAGGACAAAATCCTTGCTCTTTGGTGATGCGTGTAATATTGGCAAGAGATTTTTTAATGTTACCGGGCCTGTCAGGCTGAAAGTGTGTGGTAACGTTATTACCAATAAGGCGCTGTAATGTGTTGGCCAGTGTTGTAATGGATGTTTCTACGCCGGTAGCAACGTTATAAATTTTACTTGAATAAAGCTCGGGTTGTTGGTGCAGGCTATGCATAGATAAAGTAAATGCCGTAACAACATCTTTAACATACACAAAGTCACGTATTTCTTCTCCGGTGCCATAAATGGTAATGTCGTTACCCTGGCCAATAGAGTCTACAAAAATGGAGATGACTCCAGAATAGGGAGAACTATAGTCTTGCCGTGAGCCATATACATTAAATAATCGTAGCCCAATAGTAGGAATGGCGTGAATATTACTGGCAATTTTTGCATGATATTCACAGGCTAATTTATCAGCGCCATATGCTGACATTGGATTGGGACGTTCGTCTTCAGATAATGGAACATGTGGGTTGTCTCCATAAATAGCAGCAGAAGAAGCATAAACTACGGGAATGGGTTTGTTTAATGCAGTAATAGCATCCAATAGTTTGACAAAGCCAGTTTGATTAGCAAGGTGAGTCTTTGTCCAGTGATGAATTGATTCTTGTACCGATGCAATGGCAGCTAAGTGAAAGCAGCCATCAATATCGACTAAAGTTTCTTGGAGTACCGAGGGATCATTAATATCTGATGTAATAATGGTGGCATGAGGGGGGACGTTATGTTGTTTGCCGGTAGATAAGTTATCAATAATAATTACTTGGTGCCCAGACTCCAATAAAGCATCCACTAAATGTGATCCGATAAAGCCACAGCCGCCGGTTACCAAATATTTTGCCATAAAACACTACCGTTATTCATTTTTTAGTGTTGGTAGTGATAGTCTGTTTTTATTGAATATACAAGGTTATACTACTGGCAGTTTTAGCTACAATTTACATTTAAGAGTTGCATGATAGTGTGCAAATGTGTATAAACTTGCGCCAAATTCAATTATTTTTAAAGCGAGATACTATGGCAAAAGAGCAATTAACCGTTTGGCAAAAAGTTGGTATTGGAATGACAATTGGCGGAGGTGTTGTTGCAACGGCTGCTGGAGTAGCATTGACCGCAACAGGAGTTGGAGCTGGTTTTGGAGCGCCACTGATATCTATGGGTATTAGCACGACGGCCAATGGAGTTGGTAGTGCAATTAGAAATAAGCCTGTTAGTCCCCTTGGGTTGGCTGCTGATGTGACTATTGGTGCTGTAACCGGAGGTGCTTCAGCTGCTATTGGAAAAGCAGTAGCAAAAGAAGTTGGTAAGCATGTAGGACAAAAAGTTGTAACCAGTGTTATCTCAAGTGCTGCATCTGGTATAGGGGGAAATGTGGTTCATGGCGTAGCAGATGGTGTTCTTCATGCAGACCCTCGGCGTACTTTGGAGTCGCTGCATCCCAGACGCATGGTAGCAAGTGCGGTTGGAGGCGCAGCTGCAGCTGCATTAGGTGATGGGGTTCACCATGCTGCTGAATCTATTGTAGGTAATGCCGAGCAGATGACTCGTGATGTGGCTTATGTAGCATACAAGGGCACAACTGGAGCTGTTGGTGCTGCTACAGGAGCGGCTGGTAGTACAATG
>CALCTU010000189.1 GCA_937907045.1 uncultured Alphaproteobacteria bacterium | reverse complement strand
TTCCGCTACTTTCTTACCCTCTTGTTTGGTCACTGCAAAATAAAAGTCACCTTTTGGGGTATTACGAACTTCAAGGTCTTCTTTCGTAAGCCCAGTAGAACGTAAAAATCCTTCTAACGCTTTTTCTGGAGCATCTGACCTTGGTCCACGCCTTTCTTGCTCTTGATCCGCCTGCATGGTAGGCAACCCTGTTGCTGTAAGCACCAAGCGTTGCGGTGTAACATAGCTACCAATATCATCAAAACCAATATTCAACTCAGTCAGTGCGTCACGAACCTTGCTTACCAGTTGATCCGCCGCCCCAGATTGCATACCTGCTGGGATTTCTTCTGAGTAAATCTCTAATAATACGTCAGCCATAATTATATTCCTTCACTAATACCCAAATCTTGGTAAGGCTTGGTATGATTTTTATTGATTTTTGTAGCCATGTGCTACGCAACAAGTAAATACCATTCAAGCTTGTTTGTTATGATACATGAGCCAATGGTGGATTCTGTTTTTTATCATGACATTCCACCCATGCCTGACAACACGACTTGGCCAGATTTCTGACCCTGCCTATATATGCCGCACGCTCAGTAACGCCAATCACGCCCCGAGCATCTAATAAATTTAAATAATGACTTGCCTTTAAACAAAAATCATATGCAGGCAATGGCAATTCTTTCTCAAGCAATGCCAAACATTGTTTCTCAACATCATCAAAACTTCTAAAAAGCTGCTCAGTATCTAGATGTTCAAGATTTGCAGCCGAGTATTGATACTCATTTTCTTTAAACACATCCCCATAGCTAACTCCGTCATCGTTCCATCTAAGGTCATATACATTATCAACTTCTTGAATATACATTGCTAATCGTTCAAGACCGTAGGTAAGCTCCCCTGGCACCGGGAATGTATCCACACCACCCACTTGCTGCATGTAGGTGAACTGAGATACTTCCATACCATCACACCATACTTCCCAGCCAAGCCCCCACGCACCAACCGTTGGATTCTCCCAATCATCTTCCACAAAACGAATATCATGATCCGCAATACTCACCCCAATAGCTTCTAAACTATGAAGGTATTTTTGTTGAATATCTTGGGGTGATGGCTTCAAAATAACCTGATACTGATAATAATGCCCTAAACGATTTGGGTTATCACCATAACGGCCATCTTTGGGTCGAATAGAAGGCTGCACATAAGCAACATTCCACGGATTATCCGTTAAACTTCTAAGCACCGTCGCAGGATGCAATGTCCCAGCTCCTACCTCTGTATGAAATGGCTGCAATATCACACACCCTTGCTCAACCCAATAATTTTGCAAAGCCATAATCATTGACTGAAATGACAATCCCTTCACCTGACTCATCAGTAACACTCCATTCTAACTACAATTTTGGCCAAACCTAGTGTGATCCAGTTAAAAAGCAAGTTTTTTTATATCCCAGATTTACAATCCATAGGCCAACATGCCATTATAACCCAATACGACTTTTTAATTCGTGTTCATGAAAATGTACAGAAGCATCTTTGATCATTGATGCCATGGCTAACCCAAGCTTACGCTTTAACCATCCCACCGGCTTGATCACATGCACAAACCTTACCTCATCACCAAATTTTTCACGCATGGTGCCGTACACATCACCAATACCATCTATGAGACCTAATTCTTTAGCAACCACGCCACACCATACTTTACCACTAAATAAGTCTTTCTCATTTTCAGCACTTAATTTTCCTTCCCTGCGACTTCGAACCAGAGACTTAAAATGATCATGAATCACTTTTTGTATCGACAATATATGTTGCACATGCTCAGGATTTTCTTTACTAAACGGATCAAGAAACGCTTTATTCTCTCCTTGGGCGTATATTCTGCGCTCTACACCTATTTTCTTGATTGCATCTACAAACCCAAAACCACCACCAATGACACCAATACTTCCAACAATGGAAGAATTGCCTGCATAGATTTCATCACCAGCACATAAGAGCCAATACCCACCAGAGGCAGCATACTCTTCAGCAAAACTATAGACTGGCACCCCTGTTTTCTTGGCATAGTAACGGATATAGTCATAAATCATTTCTGTTTGCGACGCCGAACCACCGGGTGACTCTATAATCAATGCAACCGCATCGATACCAGGAAGTTCAAATGCACGTTTAATTTGCTTCTCTAATCCTTGCAAAGACAAGGTTTCACCTTTACCAAACCTCCCGCTACTCATGATCACACCTTCTAATCGTAAAACAGAAATAAGAGGCTTAGGCTTTATTCCAATTAAACGCTTCAATTTACTGAAGATGCCACTTTTCTTTTTGTATTTTTTTGCATCTGTCATAATGACATCACTCCTTAATCATGAGACAAATTGATGAAATGCTTATGCTGTGCTTTATAATTGAGCTTTAAGTGCAGCATAGCTAGCCAGCAAGGTTGTGGGGAGCAGCAGCATAATCAATGCTAAGCTTAATAGCAACTCTTGGTTTACTCCAAAGATAATTACCGGCACATAAAGTGGCAACATTGCCACAGCAATCACCGAGGACCTTCCAGCTATTCCAATGCTTAATATAGCCACTACATGGCTAATCATACTCATCAGTACCGTTCCTAATAATAAGGACACCATCGATTCTGCACCCAATGGAACATGGAACATTACCGCTATAATAGGAAAAACGCATAAAATTGGCACCCCAGTAACACACCAATGCACAACTAATTTAGCTACCATGATGTGCCATAATGGCTTACCATACAACACAAATTGATCAAGCGTACCGTCTATAGCATCGTCTTTATAAAGCACCTCAACCATTAATAGAGAGGCAAGCAATGCACATACCCAAATGGTTGGATAACCAAGGTGCGAAAAAGACACATGCCCTTTTAATGCAAATGCCATCATCACACTCGACATGACAAAAAACCCAATAAAGGCAGCTGACTGCCCCGAACGAAATAAAATTGATGTTACATCACGCTTAATAATACCCACCAATAACATGAATTATGCCTCCGCCTCTTGATAGTCTCTTATATCAATAATATGCTGGCCATCCAGTGACAGCTCCTCATTGGTGGCCACCACCACAGATCCTCCTTGATCTAACCTTGCTTGAATCAGCCCATCAAGCAATCGCTTGCCTGTTGCATCCAAAAATGTATACGGCTCATCGAGAAGCCAAATTTCAGACTGCCTAATTAACAACCGTGCTAAACACACTCTTTTTTGCCATCCCGCTGACAGCTGGTACAGCGGAATATCCAGCAACGGCTCTAATTTGAAAAAATGCACCGCAGGGGCAAAAAGCGTATCCTGACAGCCATGCAAAGAAGCCCAAAATTGCAAATTTTGTCTGACTGTTTGGTTCAATTTTAATGCAGATTTGTGACCTATATAATGAATCATCTGGCAGAATTCTTGACGATGCTGGCCATCCAATGATTCATTTGCATACATGACCTGGCCGGCATCAGGCTCCAGAAGCTGTGCAATAATTCTTAGCAAACTACTTTTACCAGACCCATTAGGACCTTTAATAACCACTAAGCAACAATCACCAATGGTAAAACCAAGGTCTTTAAATAAAACTCGTTCTTGGCGTATGCAAGATACTTGATCAATAGTCAGCATAATCTATAGTGTTATGGCAGTGAGATTAGGGAAACAAATTACACGAGGGACGCCAGCAACTCAAGTAAGGAATTATTAACGTTTCTTTGTTATCATCATTGCTGGTTATTAGATATAAAAAAGGGCTAACCATGGATCAAACACTCAACACACGTAGCACCCTGGATGTAAACGGTAAATCATACCATTACTATAGCATTGAAAAAGCCGAGCAAGCGCTTGGTAAGGATTTTTCAGCTCTACCATACACACTTAAAGTATTGCTTGAAAACATGCTACGTCACCTTGATGGCAAAACAGTTAAAATGAAAGACATTGAGGCATTTAGTACGTGGTTAGATAATAAAAAAAATCCGCACGAAATTGCATATCGCCCTGCCCGCGTTCTTATGCAGGACTTTACGGGCGTTCCAGCCGTAGTTGACTTAGCAGCCATGCGCGACGCCATGGTTGCACTGGGAGGCGATCCAAGCAAGATCAATCCGTTAGCACCAGTAGACTTGGTAATAGACCACTCCGTGCAAGTTGATTACTTTGGTAATCCTGAGGCATTTAAAAAGAATGTTGATCTTGAAATGCAGCGCAATAAAGAACGTTATGAACTACTTCGTTCTGCCCAAGTGATGTTTGACAACTTTAGAACCGTTCCACCTGGAACAGGTATTTGCCACCAAGTAAATCTTGAATATTTGGCAAAAGTGGTATGGACCCGCGATGAAAATGGCGAAACCGTTGCCTACCCTGACACCGTTGTAGGCACGGACTCACACACCACTATGATTAATGGCTTAGCCGTACTTGGCTGGGGTGTTGGTGGAATTGAAGCAGAATCGGCTATGCTTGGCCAACCAATTTCAATGGTGCTTCCTGAAGTTATTGGCTTTAAGCTTGAAGGCAATGTTAAAGAAGGCACTACCGCCACTGATGTTGTACTCACGGTTACCCAAATGCTACGCGAGAAAGGCGTCGTTGGTAAGTTTGTTGAATTTTATGGCCCAGGTCTTGCGCATATGCCACTTGCAGACCGTGCAACACTGGCAAATATGGCGCCAGAATATGGTGCTACTTGTGGCTTCTCACCCATTGACGATGAAACCATCAAATACATGAAATTAACATCTCGCCAACCAGAAACCATTGATTTAGTTGAGGCATATGCAAAAGTGCAAGGCATGTGGCGTGATGACAACAGCCAGCCCGTATTTAGTGATACTCTCACACTTGACCTGAGCACTGTTGAACCATGCCTGGCTGGACCAAAACGCCCACAAGACAAAATTGTTCTTAGTAACGTTGCAGCCACCGCTACACAAGCCATAAAAGATGAAGGTATTGACGACATCCATGCCAGGTTTGCAGTTCAAGGTGAAGATTTTGACCTTGGCCACGGTGATATTGCGATTGCAGCGATTACTAGTTGCACCAACACTTCTAACCCGTATGTCATGATGGCTGCCGGTTTGGTTGCCAAAAAAGCAGTTGAACATGGCATTGATGTAAAGCCATGGGTTAAAACATCTCTTGGACCTGGCTCTAAAGTAGTTTCTGAATATTTAGAACAATCTGGATTACAAAATTACCTTGATCAAATTGGCTTTGATATTGTTGGATATGGTTGTACCACCTGTATCGGAAACTCTGGACCACTACCAGAAGCCATTGGCAACGCAATTAAGGAGCATGACATTTACGCCACTAGTGTATTGTCCGGCAATAGAAATTTTGAAGGCCGTGTGCATCAGCTTGTTCAAGGCAACTTTTTGGCATCACCACCATTAGTGGTCGCCTATGCACTGGCGGGAAATATTACAATTGATATTACTACCCAACCACTTGGTAAAAATGCCAAAGGTGAAGATATCTTCCTTAAAGACGTATGGCCGAGTAACCAAGAAGTGGCAGATTTAGTTCATCAAATGGTCACACCTGAGATGTTTGCTAGTAAGTACTCCGATGTATTTGCTGGAGATGCGGACTGGCAAGCCATTCCAACAAGCGATGATGAGACCTATAACTGGTCAGACACCAGCACTTACATTAAACACCCGCCCTATTTTCAGGGCATGCAAGCATCAGGGTCTCATGTCAATGACATTCAAGGAGCAAGCATTCTGGCATTACTTGGAGACAGTATCACCACTGACCACATATCACCTGCTGGCGCCATTGCCAAAGACACACCCGCTGCCGCATTTTTAACCGAACGTGGCGTACAACCAAACGACTTTAATTCTTATGGTTCGCGCCGTGGCAATGACGACGTCATGGTACGAGGTACATTTGCCAATATTCGTATTCGTAACGAAATGGCTCCTGGAACTGAAGGAGGTTATACAACCTATATTCCTACAGGAGAGGTCATGAGTATTTATGACGCTGCCATGCAATATAAAGAAAGAAACACACCACTTGTGGTGATTGGCGGTAAAGACTATGGCATGGGATCTTCTCGTGACTGGGCTGCAAAAGGAACAAACCTTCTTGGTGTAAAAGCCGTGCTCACCGAAAGCTTTGAACGCATTCATCGCTCTAATTTGGTTGGCATGGGCGTGCTTCCACTTAACTTTAAAGATGGCATGACTCGCAAAACCCTCCATTTAGATGGATCAGAAACCATCAGCATCGAGGGCCTAAATAACATGACACCCGGATGTGATCTTCAGTGCACGGTTACCCGAAAAGACGGATCTTCCGAAACATTTGATGTCTTATGCCGTATCGACACAGAAGATGAGCTGGACTACTTCCATAGTGGCGGCATTTTACACCATGTGATTCGTAACTTTGTTAAGGGTGTAGCCTAAGAATTAGACGATGGCTCTACCATCAACGTCTTACGCCATGTTCTAACACGACCCGTTTTGAGGTTTTCTCCAAATTCATCAAGCAATACCTCTTGACGATTATTAAGGTGCATTTTTTTGATATCAGCTCTTAGGCGAAAGAAAATATGCATGATCTGAGGAAACACCCAAATCATCATAATCCCTACAAATGCAAAACCATAAATTTGCAACCACACAAACACATCCTTAATAAGCTGCTGTGCTGCTATTGAGAGGTCATAGTTGCGTCCAATTTCAAATAAATATGGCAAAACCCCCGAAAAGTTACATGCCATCACGGTTTTAGAAGCAAATCTTCCAGGTCTACGGTCAATGCCTGCATATAGAAAAGCCGGAATCATTGCTAGCACAAAAAAAGTAAATGCATAGTAGGACTCGCTAATCAGCCAAGCCATTACGGCCAAGCCAACCAACTTACCTGCAATGCTTATACCTAGCAACTGCCCCGAAGACACTGCATCCTGGGTTTGTGGACTACTATCTTCTTGTCCTAAATCTTCTGAAACAGCTTCTTCAGACATAATGATATCCTATAGAGATTTTACTACCAACACCAACAATGTCATGGCTGCAATAAGAAAAGAGAGTATTACTGTAATTTGCAAGCCATAACGATAACCAACCTCACCAATTGCTCGGCCATTACTTAAACGCAGAATTCTTACCGCATTATTACGGTATTCATTCACAGCCCTTGAAAAACGAATTCTATCGGTTACTAAAAATTCATTATCTGCTATTTCATGCAAAATATTTGCCAAGACACCTGAACGTGCTTCTTTATGACATGCATCAATAACCTGCTTCCTAATAATGCTGCTATTAAACATATCAAATACTGGCTCATATTCCTTTACTACTTTATCGCATAACCGATACAGCTTTGGGATTTTACTCTTTTCTTGTGCCAACACCATTAATGAAAGCATTTGAACATACGGACTATTATCAAACTCAGGAAAACGAATAAGATTTGGAATGGAAATTTTTATTGATATATCAACATGGTACGCTAAAAACGCAGCCGATAAATTATCGGTTATCACCCCTTGAACATCTTCATTCATTTCCTGAATAAGTAAATAATCAGCCATACCAAATGCGCAATGATTAATAATAGATGGATGCTGACACGGCAACGTTCTGTTTAATTGGTATAGACAACGCTCTATGCCAAAGCCTATTGTCTGCCTTTTATTAAATTGCACGCATTTTTCTAAGTTTAATAAGCTATCTGCACGCAAACTCATATCCAACCCTTCTTTAGGGTTAGACCAAACATTAAATACATTCCACGCCAAAATAGCATCAACTGCATGCTTTGTATCCGTATGGTCATTTGCCATGGCATATGCAAGCGATGGACCAACTCCTCCTACATCCGCTACAAAGTTACGCGTGCGAATAATACTTGATGGGTCCAGTATTAACAAGATTCTGGTAAGCAACTCATCATACTGATCAAAACTTCTATACCCACCTGCCGAATTCTTCGAAAATGAAGTCTGTATAACATAATCAATATCATCAGCCATTTCACGGTCTTCAATAGAGCGATCAATCCATCTAATAAATGAATCATCTTTTCTAATAAGCTCTTTAGCTTCCTCCCAATTTTTGAACATCCCATACGCTAAATGCTTTCGGTGTTGGTACTTCACACCACAAAAATTAAGTGGGCGCGTGGCCTCTACTGAACCTGGAGGAGGCAATAAATTAAAAATGCGCCCCTTACACCATTCTTCAACACGATCAGTATCCCATACATCAACCCTACGGTCATTGATGGTTCCCCTTAAAAAATCCAGTATATGCGTTGAATATTCTTGATTGTGCGCTACCATATAATAGGTCAGCACACGATATTTTAGGTCAATAATAACATCAGCATCTTGACCAGCACTAATATCTCTTCCTGAAAGCAAAAATGCTGCTAACACCCCCAAAGCATACACATCAACCGTACGATCACCATATCCTTTGCCGTATGCAGGACATATCGCCCTATCAACATCTTCATAAAGTGGCAATTGTGAAGCACCACATGTTTCAGACACACACTCACCTACCATAATAGTGGCATCTTCTTTCATATACACCTTATCAAGGTTGATACAACCATGGGTAATATCCAACCGTTGAAGCCGTGCAATCACATTATTGATGGTTGGAATAAAATGCCTGTCTAGAACATCCTCTTTAACCTTGCCGTTATCATTCACATATTGGCGTAACGATATACCTACTGGTTTTTCTATTACAATACACAGCCTTCTGGAACCAATAGATTCAATAAAAACAACTTGATATGAAATAACATTGCAGAAATTAGGCATTTCAACCTTTTTCAACTCAGACACTGCATGCAATCTGAGAGGATAATTGTTATCGCATATCATGGCATACAGAGGCTGCCTATAATTTTCGGAGGTATCAGTAACCTCAAATGCTTTAGCATTTGCCGTATCCAAATGTGGTAATGGCCGCGATGTATCTATACGAAACTTTCCATCAACCACCCCCGGATCCAAAGAAACAGGAACCGTATAAAAACTCGAAAGTCTGTAATGGTCATCTAACTGATCATCCGAAAGACCTTGCGGGACATCAAACACCGGCAAGCTTTCCTGCGCTTGCTGTTCAGGCTTATCCAGCACTTGCATTTCTGCCATAAAGGGCTCCCCCACCTTTTTCAATCAAGCACAAACTATACTTTATACCTTAAAATAAAGCATCATCTTATGCAGCTTCTTGACTGCCACCATAACGCTGCTGGATATAGTTATCAAGTATGGCCTTAAATTCTTGTGCTATTGAGTCGCCACGCAATGTATGTTTCTTTTTACCATCAATAAAAACGGGCGCCACAGGCTCTTCACCCGTACCTGGAAGACTGATACCAATATCAGCATGTTTACTTTCTCCGGGGCCATTAACTATACACCCCATTACAGCAACATTCATGGATTCAACACCTGGATATTGATTTTTCCATACTGGCATAGACGCTCTAATATACCCTTGAATTTCATCTGCCAACTCCCTAAAGAACACACTTGTTGTTCTTCCGCAACCTGGACACGACGAAACCAGTGGGGTAAATGAACGAATACCCATAGTTTGTAATATTTCTTGGGCTACAATCACTTCTCGTTCTCTAGGAGCACCAGGCTCTGGGGTTAATGAAATACGAATAGTGTCGCCAATACCTTCTTGTAATAAAATAGCTTTTGCAGCTGTAGAGGCCACAATACCTTTGGATCCCATGCCCGCTTCGGTAAGGCCCAAATGTAATGCATAGTCAGAGCGTTTTGCTAATTCACGATATACCGTGACTAGATCTTGAACACGAGACACCTTACACGAGATAATGATTTTATCTCTTCCAAGGCCAATCTTTTCTGAAAACTCGGCCGACTGAAGTGCAGATTGAATTAAAGCCTCACGCAACACATCATCTGCATCTTTTGGCTGAGCTAATTTCGCATTCTCATCCATTAGCTTAGCCGATACTTGCTTATCCAAGCTACCCCAATTGACACCAATACGGACTGGCTTATCATATTTAATTGCAGTTTCAATCATTTGTGCAAATTGTGGATCATGCTTATCGCCAAAACCAACATTGCCCGGGTTTATTCTATATTTTGCTAATGTGCTGGCACAATCTGGATGATCTTCAAGCAATCGGTGACCATTATAATGAAAACACCCAACCAGTGGCACATCAATACCCGCTGATTTTAATTTTTCATCAATTTTGGGTATTGCCGCCGCGGCCTCATCATTATTAACCGTCAGCCTTACAATTTCAGACCCTGCGTTCACCAAGTCCGTAACTTGTTTAACCGAAGCTTCAACATCAGCAGTATCAGTATCAGTCATCGACTGCACCACCACCGGTGCATCACCACCAACTATCACTCCACCAACATTAACTGAAACAGTTCTGTGACGAATAATCTCTTGATTTGCTGGCATACACTTACTCCTAAATTACACTCAACCACAATATTTAGGTGCAATATAGAGTATTCACGTAACAATCTCAAGAAAATTAACTTGCACCGCCATTAATAATTGACTAGATTGCGCATCTTACATTTTAACTTTTCCATATCGGTATTATATGGGGCTATAGCTCAGTTGGTAGAGCGCAACACTGGCAGTGTTGAGGTCAGCGGTTCGACCCCGCTTAGCTCCACCAGCCTTCGTGCTTCGCCTGGCTTACGCCACCGGAGCGTAGCGCGGATAGGGTAAGTTAGGGACCATCCCAATTGCACACCTTCCTTTTGGGTCTACCCCCCCAATTAGGGAGGCATGTTGGGTCTACCCCAATTAGGGAGGCACGTTGGACTATTATCTAACCACATAATATTTTTACTCTCAATCTGTAATTTTC
>CALCTU010000188.1 GCA_937907045.1 uncultured Alphaproteobacteria bacterium | reverse complement strand
CCTATGTCTTTTTCTATTCAATTAAATATTCTGATTGTTGAAGGTGTTCAGATGTATCGGTCGATCTTATTGTCTAATTTAAGTGGGCATAGATGCAGAGTCGCTAAGACTATTAAAGAAGCTAGAGAGTTATATGATGAAGTTAATCCTGACATTATGTTTTTGGATATTGAGCTTCCTGATGGCAGTGGTCTTGAATTTCTCAAAGAAATTACAGATAAATACACGACCTCGTATACGGTTATGGTTACAGGCAGTGCTTCTGCCAAAGATGTGTCAGAGGCACAGGCTAATGGAGCTTTAGGTTATATTCTTAAGCCATTTTCTTCGTCAAGGATCAATGAAACTGTTGACCACTATATGGAATATCGTGATACTCTTATAGAGTTAGCGTGTGATGAGCGTGAATTAAAAATGGCTGAAAAGTATGTAGCTGATCAAGAAAAGAACATCAAATCTGATGAGGAGTAAGAATGCATTTTATTTTTTCAGAAGGTGAAACGGAATATGTCGTTAATTCACCAAAAGAGTTTACGAGTCAGTGCCATGATGAGTTTAAGGAATTACTAGGGCAGTGTGATTTTAGTAAGACACCTACTTTGAGAATAGATTTCACCGCCACGGAATTTATTGATTCTCGGTCTATTGGCATTTTATTATATGCCAAGTCAGTAGCCAATGAAGAGGGTGGTAAGATAGTGTTATCAAGTCCATATGGCAAAGTGAAAAAAATGTTCGAGGTTTCTAAGTTCGATGAACTGTTTGAAATCATCGAATCGCAAGAATAAAGGTTGAATTTCTTCGTTCTTTATTCTCGTTGAGAAGCTAGCCTTTCCAGTAGTGCATTTTGTTTTTTAAGAAGAGCCACAACGCTGTCTAGGCTTTGTTGTTGTTTCCTAAGAGCTGCAAGATATGGGTCCTCAGTGGTTGTGCCTGTATTGGTGTTTAGCTTTTTGCTAATGGTTTTTAGGTGCATTTGGATTGATTTAAGCTCCTCAGCGATAGAAGTTACTCCTATGCTAGTATTTTTTGTATTAGAAATAATCTCTTGGCGTTGCTTGCGCTGTACATCTTCATCATCAATATATGTTTTAAAGCCTATATCGCCACGGGCGAATGTTTGAGTTGAGATGAAGAGCATAAATAAAAAAATAAATGTGCGCATGGGATGGTTGACTATTTTTGGTTGGAGTTAATAGGCATTATACTACTTGTGAATGGGCCTTTAGTAAACTGTATTCATTTGATAGTAATTTCTATTGCAAAACGCACGCGCTGTGGTTTGATACTGCGCTGTAAATAACATTGCCCTTTGGCTTCATTCACGATCAGTACAGTATAATTGGTTGAAGATCGTTACGAGATCTGTTATGTGGTTGCTGTAATGTTATTCGATAAGAAGTGATAGTGTGTTTATATGACTAATCCTGTTATTTGTGCTGTTGATACAACCGATATAGACTATGCAAACACATTATGCTCTAAGTTGTCGGGGCATATTGGCATGATAAAGATTGGGCTTGAATTTTTTACAACTCACGGGCCTCAGGGAGTAGAGATTCTTGCCAAATGTGGCATACCGATTTTCTTAGATCTTAAGTTGCATGATATTCCTAATACGGTTGCTAAAACAATTAAAGGATTGATGCAGCTTGATGTTGCTCTTCTTACCATTCATGCTAGTGGTGGTTTTGAGATGATGAGTGCTGCGGCTCAAATGGCTGCACAAGAGTCGGAGCGTCTTGGTAAGCCTAGACCTTTAGTGGTTGGGGTGACCGTCCTTACGAGTATGAATGAGACCGATTTAGCTCAAGTTGGTATACAAAATTTACCCGATTCTCAGGTTTCATTGCTTGCCAAATTAGCTAAAGAAGCTGGTTTAGATGGTGTTGTATGTTCGCCGTTGGAAATAGAGGTGGTAAGAGCGGTTTGTGGTAATGCGTTTAAAACTGTTGTTCCTGGTATCCGTCCTGAAGGAAGTGACAAGGGCGATCAAAAGCGCATATTAACTCCAAAGGAGGCCATGGATAAAGGAGCTGATTATTTAGTGATTGGCCGGCCAATTACACAAAGTGAGAACCCGGCACAAACCGCTAAAGCTATTTGTGATACGCTGTAATCTTACCCATAGTTGAGGTTGATTATACTACTTGTTTAATTGTGAGAGGTATGGCTAGATAATATCTCCACACCGTTCATGTAAGGCAGTAGTGCTTTAGGGATGATAACAGAACCATCTTCTTGTTGATAATTTTCTAGGATTGCTACCATAATGCGTCCTACGGCTACGCCGGTTCCATTGAGCGTATGTACAAAACGATTATCGCCTTCGGCAACACGGTATCGTGCATTCATGCGACGAGCCTGGAAGTCGCCGCAATTGGAGCAGCTAGATACTTCACGGTAGGTGTTTTGACCAGGAAGCCATACTTCTATATCGTATGTTTTGCGGGCTCCAAAACCAGTATCTGCAGAGCATAATAGTACCACACGATAGGGAAGCTCAAGCCGTTTAAGTATTTCTTCCGCACATGCGGTCATGCGTTCTAGTTCTTGAGCTGAGCTATCTTCATCGGTGATGCTAACCAATTCAACTTTAGTAAATTGATGCATACGAATCATACCACGTGTGTCACGTCCTGCAGCACCTGCCTCTGACCTAAAACATGGCGTTTGAGCGGTGATACGAATAGGAAGTTGGTCATGTTCAAGAATTTGTTCGCGTACAGTGTTGACCAGAGGAACTTCGGAAGTAGGAATAAGGCGGTAGCCATTGGTGGTTTCAAAAGAGTCTTCGGCAAATTTTGGTAACTGACCTGAGCCAAACATGGCATGGTCTCTTACTAGTAATGGAACAGAACATTCATTATAACCGTTTTCTGTGGTTTGGATATCCAGTACCATATGGGCAATTGCTCTTTCTAATTTGGCCAGGTTTCCTTTAAGAATAACAAAACGGCTACCAGACATGGCTGTCGCTGTTTCAAAATCCATAAGGCCAAGTGCTTCCCCAAGCTCAAAATGCTCTTTTGGATGAAAATCAAATATCGGTAACTCGCCTACCCGGCGCACCTCTACATTGTCTTCTTCTGTTTCACCATCAGGGACATCATCGTCTAGGATATTGGGTAGAGTAACGAGAAGGTCATCTACAAGGGCATTGGTTTGATCGTTGGATTGTTGTTTGCTACTATCTTTTGCGGCAGCTACTAGAAGTTTAAGTTCTTTTGATTTGGCAATGGCTTGGGATGCATCTTGGCCAGCTGCTTTTAGTGTGCCAATTTTCTTTGCCCATTCGTTTGCTTGGGCTTGGAGCTCTTGCAGATTTGTTTGTCCTTGACGTTTTTGGCTATCTCGAGCAAGAATTTCTTCTGATAGTGGTCCAAGGCCACGACGTGTCATAGCAGCGTCAAAGCTTTCAGGGTTGCTACGAATAAATTTAATATTATGCATGGGCTTTATTCTTGGTAATAAGTTTGCAGGCAAAAACCGAGCATTCGTACAACAACAATAACGGCAGTGCAAGACCAATTTGGCTGATGACATCCGGTGGTGTAATAATGGCAGCAATTGTCACAATAATAACAATTGCGTATCGACGTTTATTCGCAAGTTCTGCACCGGTTATTATACCGGCTTTAGCAAGTAATGTCAGTATAACAGGAAGTTGGAAGGCTAACCCAAATGCCATAATCAAATGCATGACAAGGGATAGATACTCGCTTATTTTGGCTTCCAGTTGAATAGGGATGCTTGTGTCACCGTGATGTTCAAAACTAATAAAAAACTCCCAAGCTAGAGGAAATACTCCGTAATAAGCCATTGCGGCACCCGCAAAAAATAAGATGGGGGTAGCAATAAGAAATGGAATGAATACTTTCTTTTCATTTTTGTATAAGCCGGGAGCTATAAAACGGTATATCTGAGTAGCCCAAAATGGGAAGGTAACGATAAATGCACTAAAGAAGGCTAGTTTGATGTATGTAAAAAATGCTTCGGTTAATCCAGTATAGATAAGTCTCCGGTTTTGTCCTTCAAAAATATCGACTAACGGTTGTGCAAGGAATGTGTAGATATGATCGGCGTAATAGTAGCTGATACCGAATGCAATCACAAATACGAAACATACGGCCAGTAATCGATTTCTAAGTTCAATGAGATGCTCAGTAATAGGGGCTTTGGTGGTATCAGGCATGGTGGCGAGATTGCGCGTTTAGGGTTGTCGCTTACCACTTCATACGATGCTTGGCTTTAATAAACCTTAAATGGTGGTGCATAAAGCACTTTGCTCTGACAATACCACATATGGTAGTTTCAATATTCAACACTTGTTATGTTGAAGCGCAAAACAGTTGTTATTGTACATCTGTTTTGAGAGT
Source organism: uncultured Alphaproteobacteria bacterium (assembly GCA_937907045.1). Classification (GTDB taxonomy): domain Bacteria; phylum Pseudomonadota; class Alphaproteobacteria; order Rickettsiales; family UBA6187; genus CALCTU01. The sequence continues at coordinate 8,950 of CALCTU010000188.1, read as the reverse complement.
ATTTTATCAATGAATCTAAAAAATACCAAACATGACATTGTAGTTTCAAGCACATACAAAATGGTGATGCTACACCATTTTATATACAAACCATATTAAAAGGGCAATAATTAACCCATTCCCATTAATTTTTTTGATGCTTTAATTAATATTTCTGGATTAAAAGGTTTGGTAAGCCAGCCTGAGGCTCCTGCTTCCTTTCCTGAGCCTTTTATCATATCAGAGTTTTCGGTAGTTACCATTAATACGGGTGTTTCTTTATTTAATGAAGCATCATCTTTTCGGGCGTGTTGTACAAATTCGATACCATCCATATTAGGCATGTTCACGTCACAGATGATAAGGTCAAATTTCTCCATCTTTACAGACTTAAGGGCCGCCTGACCGTCAGAAGCACTAGCGCACTCAACGTTTATAGGGTTTAATGTGGTCTTAATAAGACTACGCATAGTGGCCGAATCGTCTATCACAAGCACTTTTTTGTTCGCTGTCATGATGTCCTCATAATTGATTTATGGATGCTTCATTAACGGGCTGACTTCAGCTTCAACAACACTGCGAGTATAGTTGCTTTGTGGAGTAGTCTCATAATTATAAGAGAATTTTGGGCCACCACACGAAGCTACTATGCATCCGATAAACAGATATGTAATCAGTAATTTCATGTGGCGGCCCTCCTCTTTGCCCCTTTGAGAGACTTAATTATAAATAAAATTAGTTAACGAAAAGTTAACGTAATAAGGAGGGTTATTCCACGGTAACTGATTTTGCCAAATTGCGTGGTTGATCAACGTCAGTACCTCTTACTACAGCCACATGATATGCAAGTAATTGTATAGGTATTGCGTAAAGTATGGGAGAAACAAAAGGATCAATGGAAGGCAGTTCAATTGTCTGGCTTGAGATATGATCAAGGTGTTTAATGCCCTCACGATCACTTAAAAACACCACTTTTCCACCACGAGCGGCGACTTCCTGAACATTAGAAGCTGTTTTTTCAAATAAGTTGTCGTAAGGTGCGATGGCAATGACTGGTACTTCATCATCAATAAGAGCAATAGGGCCGTGTTTAAGTTCTCCAGCGGCAAGGCCTTCTGCGTGAATATATGAAATTTCTTTGAGTTTTAATGCCCCTTCCATTGCAATAGGATATGCGGTGCCGCGACCAATATAAATAATATCACGTGCTTCAGCGAGGTCTTTGGCAAGTTCTTGAAGGGCAGAGTCATGGTTGAGTACCTCAACGGCACGAGAGGGGACTTCCGAAAGAGCATACGATAATTGTGTTAGTCGTTCTTCTGACAATGTATTACGGTTACGTGCAAATGCTAGGGTAATGCATGCTAACGTCACAAGTTGGGTAGTAAAGGCCTTTGTTGAAGCGACTCCAATTTCGGGTCCAGCAAGGGTATGTAATGTTATATCGGATTCTCGTTCCATAGAGCTTTCTTGAGAATTCAGAATAGACAGTACATGTTGACCATGATCTTTAGCATAACGCAGTGCGGCCAATGTATCGGCTGTTTCTCCGGATTGTGAGATAAAAATAGTTAAGCCACCAGGCACTAAAATTTTTTCTGAATATCTAAATTCCGATGCAATATCAACCTCGGTGGGTATTCCTGCAAGCGATTCAAGCCAGTAGCGAGCAACTTGTCCTGCGTAAAACGAAGTACCGCATGCAACAATGGTAATGCGTGATATGTCCTCAGGATTAAAAGGCATATCGGGCAAGGCAATGTGCTTGGTAACTGGATTATAAAAGCTATTGAGTGTTTGCCCAATGACGCTGGGTTGTTCGTATATTTCTTTGAGCATATAATGCTTGTAGTCGCCTTTGCCCATGACTGCGCCAGATATAGAAGTGGGTGTAATGGTGCGTTCGACGCGTTGGTGGTTCTCATCATAAATGGTGATGTGTGAGCGCGTAATCATTGCCCAATCACCGTCAAGCAAATAGGTTAATTGAGATGTAAATGGTGCTAAGGCGTACGCATCTGATGCAACATACATTTCGCCATCACCATAGCCAATGGCAAGGGGTGAGCCACGTCTTGCGGTAACAAGGAGGTCATCTTCTCCAGCAAATAAAATACATAGTGCAAATGCCCCTTCTAGTCTATCGAGGGTTTGTTTGGTGGCTTCATACGGAGTGCTTCCCTGGTCAAGATAATATGTGAGTAATACAGGAATTACCTCGGTGTCTGTTTGGGTATTGAATGTGTAGCCAAGTCCCTCTAATTCATCCCGAAGATTTTTAAAATTTTCAATAATACCATTATGAATTACCGCCACTTTCTCGGTCATATGGGGGTGAGCATTATTGGTGGTAGGCATGCCGTGGGTTGCCCAGCGTGTATGGCCAATTCCCAACGTTCCAGAAAGGGGGGCATTATTGAGCTCTGTCTCTAAGCTGGTAATTTTACCTTCTGCGCGTGAACATGCCAGTTTTCCTTTATCGAGTGTTGCTATGCCAGCTGAGTCATATCCCCTGTATTCCAGGCGCTTTAGTCCATCTACTAGTAACGGAGCAACTTCTTTATTTCCGATGATCCCGATAATTCCACACATGTTCTTATGCCACTTTGGTGTTATTTTTTGCGCAGATATTGTACTGCAAAAGTACGTAAATAGCAAATATCGTGGCTAATCATTTCCCAGGCTTGCCATCTGGTCAGGGTTGTTTACCGTGTTGGCACCACCGGACTGGTTCCAGCTCAGTGAATCGAAATTACCACAGTGAGAGCAATTGCAGCTCCATTTTTTGGTTTGATGGTTGCATGTGTTGCATTGCCACTGTGTTTGCGTATCGGTGGCTGTTTGGGCTCTATTGAGCCATCCATCAATGATACTACCATCGGCTTGTTCGGCGCGTTCAAGTTCGGCCATCAGATTGCATATTTGAGGGGTTTCACCAATGCTTAGAGCAATTTTTAAATGATTACGGGCTTTACTATAGTGGCCAGCGTCAATGGCAAGTTTTGCAATAGCGATATGACCAGAGGTTTCTGAAGGGGCTTGTTCTAGCAATTTTTCAAGGCGATTAATTTTCTTGTCGATGGATTCATTTGCTAATGCTTCACAATAGGCAGATGTAAGATCCGGATGATGTGCTTGCTTGTAAGTGGATTCAATTAGTTTAAGCGCTTTTTTGTCGTTATCCATGCTGTGATATACGCGTGCAAGTCTTGCAATAGCTGGTGGAAAGGTCTTAAGGCGCTTATATCCTCTCATGGCTTGTTTGAGGGCTTCGTCGAGCTTGTTGGTTGTTTGTGCTTCAGAACTTTTGGCAATTGAGATGACCCCAAGCATACGATCGGCGCTTACATCGCTGATAACACGTTCTTTGGCTGCGCGAGATATCATTTCTTCTGCTTTTGGCCAATTAGCAGTGCGCTTGTATAGGTCTACTAAAATGGCAACAGCCCACTGAGCATTTAACCTTAGGTTTAAGGCTTTTTCTGCCAAGAAAATAGCTTTATCCAGATCACCATCTTGCTTGGCTTGTACAAGTAAGCCCTTAATAGCAATTTCCTCAGTAGTTTTGTGTTCTAGCATTGCCTCATAATGTGTTTTTGCAAGCTCATTCTGGCCAGATAATTGTGCTGTTTGAGCCGCCAGGAGTTTGGTGATGGGAACCGAACCTAGATAGTGAGTAGCACGACTGGAGAGTTTTTTTGCCTGACTAACATCCCCGGCTGCAATAGCGGCGAAGCCTTCGGTTAGTACGGTAAGTCCTTGATCATTTTTTTTGAGTTGTCTTTTATAGCGAAGTCGTGTTGGTGTGCCCACTAACCAAAAAACTACCTGCATGACACTAATGATAGCAAATAAGCATATCATGGCAGCCAATACGGCAAATGTTGTTGTGGTGTGTATACGGTAACCCAGCCAATTAACGACAATCTCCCCGTCATTGTCGAGCAACCAGGTGCAGAAAACAGCGAATGCTGTTACAGAGACTAAAAATAGAAGCCAGCGTATCATGTGTTATCTAGTATGTTTATAATTTTTATGCACCATTGTCGTTTTCGACAACAAGAGATCTGGCATGTTCAAACATGGCACGAATAGTTGAAGTTGAAAGCACATAATGGTTTGCTTTTGAAATCCAGTCATTGGCAATATTTTTGGCATCGCCTTGCAGATGCTGGAGTTCATCTGCTGCGCCCTTGAAATTGCCAACATTAACTAAATGCTGGCTGCGTGCCAAAATAGCTTGATTATCTGAGCCAGTTGCATGGGGATCGGTTTTACGGATAGTGACCATTTGTTTGAGGTAACCAGAGGTGCTTTCCCAAAAGCTTTTACTATTTTCTTTAGAAGGTTGTCTGCTTATGCGGTCAGCAATATGTTCAAATTCTTGCTGTAAGTCTTTGGGCGTTGTGACACCCTGATTTGCAATTTCTTTTAGTCTGTCAGCATAAGAAATAAGTGTTTGGTCTCCTTGGCCAACAGAAGTTAGCGTTTCTAACTCTTGTGTGAAGCTTTTTCCTGATTGGCTAGCCTCTTTGAGCTGAATTACTGCTAATAATAAATTGCTACGCTGCTTATCGGCAGATTGATGTTCCACAACTTGTGATAAAATTTGCATTTGTTCTTCTATGGACTCGGTACGACGATTCACGTCAGAAAGTTCAGCAGTTAGTGCTTGTTTTTCGTAATCGTTTAATTCAATGGCTTCCTCTAACTCTTGGACTAGCAATTGATGATTTGTTGGTGTGATAGAAGATACATCGTCAGATTCTGAATGCTTGGCCGGTTCTTGGCTTGCATTGGTATTTGGTGCGACCGGTTCTTCTACAGGTTCAAGTGTGACAAGCGGCGCGCTTGAAACAATAGGATTGCTCTGGTTCTCGCTGACCACTGGAAATCCACGTTGTTGTTCTAACTTTGCTTCTAGGCGTTGAGCTTCTTGTTCGGCTTGACTAAGTTGTGCACGTAGATTTTGTATTTCTTGTTCAAGTGAATTGATGGATTTTTGGAGGGCTTCTTGAGAAAATTTAGCCGTAATTTGTTGATTACTGACGGTCATGTATACGTAGCCAACAGTGCATAGCAAAATAATGAAACTAGCAACTGAAAAAATCCAAACGCCACTTTGTGAAGAAGTGTGAGATTTGTTCTGAGAAGCGGTGCTCTTTTGATTCTTTTTTTGCCGGGTTGGTTGCTCTGATGCTTCTTTGGTCATGGGTTTATCCTCGCTATATTACCCTCTTGATCCTTGACCCTTAACCTACACCATACTACCCCATTAGAACAAGTACAAAGTTATTTACCAGCAGTCATTGCTATTTTAAGGAGCAATGCTTCTTGTGTTGGCTCGTCGCTAATAATGACGGTATTAAAGGAACTCTTATAAGCAATTTCGGCTATTTGAGTGCTCATAACAATAGCATCTAGCGATTGCCTTTGTTCGTTGGTCGTATGTTTAAGAAATTGTTCTAATGTGCGCTTCGAAAAAAAGATGACGCTGTTGCAGATATTGAGTTGATCGTTAAAATGTTCAGCCTCAAGCGCTACAGGTTTCATACTATAGGTTATGGTTTGGATGATATCATAACCTTGATCTTTGAGGGGCTGCATGATGTTGGTATTGATTTTCTGGCCCCTAATGTAGCATAGTTTTGTTTCCACATTGATATGCTGGCTTATATAATCTACAAGTGTTAAAGCAGTCCCGTTGGCATGTGCTGTATATTTAAATCCCTGCGATTTAGCAAATTCTGCACTACGTGCTCCAACAGTAATGATAGGCCAGTCTTTGGTATGCGGATGGGCTAATAGTGCCCGAATGCCATTCATACTAGTAACAAGTAGTGTATGTGTTTGAGTTGGTAAAGGAATGTGGGGGTATAGATGACAAGAAAACATGGGTTGCCATATGGCATTAATGCCTTGTTTATTGAGTAACTGGCAGGTTTTTTCGCCATCAGGGGCTTGGCGGGTAACCATAGTAGTATAATTGTTACTCAAAGACATCTTCTCCTACTTCACGTAACAATTTGGCTGCTAACATGCTAATGTCGTGTTTGGCATCTTTGCTATTAGTTTGAATAGTTTCTCGGGCAAGCCGTGTTCCATCAGTTGAAGCAATCAGGCCAGTAAAACGAATAAGCGTTGTATCTTCTTCTGTTAGTTGTGCTAGGGCTGCAATAGGAGTGTTGCATGAACCATTACCAAATTGCTGTAAGAAGATTCTTTCGGCACAGACGCATGTGCTTGTGTCTGGGTCATCCAGCGGAGTAATGTGATCGAGTGTATGCGTGTCACTTGCACGGCACTGAATGCCAATTGCCCCTTGGCCAATGGCAGGTACCATGTCATGGGTTTCAAAAGGGTGTGCTATACGAGCATAATCAATATCGAGTCGTCGCAGACCTGCAAGAGCCAACAATGTAGCATCGACATCATTATTGTGGAGCTTTTGGATCCTGGTGCCGACATTGCCACGAAATGGTATTATGGTGAGGTCAGGCCGGATAGCAAGTAACTGAGCTGCTCGTCTAGGCGATGAGGTTCCAATAACAGCACCTTCTTTGAGTTCTGACAATGTGCTGCCATTTTTGGTTAGGAGCACGTCATTGGGTGCTTCGCGTTTGAGCATGGTGGCAATGCATAAATCAGGATGACTTTGTGCAGGCATGTCCTTCATGGAGTGGACAGCAATGTCAATTTCTTTAGCGAGTAATTGTTCTTCAAGTTCTTTAATAAACACACCCTTGCCACCAATATCAGCGAGGTTATCTTCTCGCCGTATATCGCCGGTAGTTTTAATTTTGACAATACGTGTTTCCAAGTTAGGAAATAAGGTGAGTAAAGTATTTTGGACAATAGTTGCCTGAGCCAACGCTAGGTTGCTAGCTCGAGTTCCAATATTGATTGTATTTTCCATCTTATATTACCCTACAATGATCTATAATGGTCGCTATTTATAATATGTATTATTACAGGTGCCAAACAGTAACCTACTCAATCCTATGTGATTTATCGGTATCTTGCCTTTATTGTGACAGGATCATCAGAACAAGGCGCCGATAGCAGTGGTGTTAGAGGAGTGATTTTTTCAACCAAGAAGTTAAAAAACGTCCCAATTTGGTTAGGAATTACCACACAATACCGTCAATATCCAGTATTTGGCATAAGATTCTGAAAAATCATTAAAAATATTGATAATTAGTTGTATTGGATTAGAAAAGTACACGTATTTGTGGTATACTATATGCATGTGTTGTTTAACCATTTAAGAGGAGACCTATCATGGTAGACATCAAAAAAATGAGCTTAACTGATTTAGGCCATTTATTATTGGTAGGTATCGTGTTCTTGGTTATTGTCTATTTAATTATGGCAATTGTGGGGCCGTTCTTTGTAGCCTTAGGGCTTACTGGCATCACGTTAACCGTGACCGATACATTATTATTGTTACTGGTAATAAAATTATATACCTCATAAAGGATCAGTTCCTATGTAACAATGGGAGAAGCCCCATGGTAACGTTTAACTGTTACTATGGGGTTTTTTCTTTGTCTGGTGTTTGCTTGGTAGCGCCGTAGCGTATTAGCGTGAAGGCGGAAAAAGCAATGGTTATAAAAATATTATTCTTTATTCCCATGTAAATGTGATAATGTGGCCATAATAAAATCATCCAGTTCGCCGTCCAGTACATTATCCGGACTAGGCGATTGATGGCTTGTTCGAAGGTCTTTTACCATTTGGTAGGGTTGCAGAACGTACGACCTAATTTGATGTCCCCAGCCAATATCAGTCTTTTGATCGTTTGTTTGCTGCTTTTCTTCTTCTTGTTTTTGAAGCTCAAGCTCATAAAGGCGTGAGCGAAGCATGTCCATAGCTTCGGCTTTATTGCGATGCTGTGAGCGGTTATTCTGACATTGTACTACAATGTTGGTTGGAAGGTGTGTAATACGCACCGCACTGTCGGTTTTGTTCACATGTTGACCGCCTGCTCCAGATGCACGGTAGGTATCAATTCGGAGGTCTTTTTCATCAATATCAACATCAATATTTGTATCGACTACCGGATATACCCATACGCTGGCAAATGAAGTATGGCGCTTGGCGTTACTGTCAAACGGTGAGATGCGCACTAAGCGGTGAACACCAGATTCGGTTTTGGCCCATCCATAAGCATTTTTTCCTGATAGTCGAATACTAGCAGATTTTACGCCGGCTTCTTCGCCGTCCAGGTAATGGATAGTTTCTGTTTTAAAGCCACGTCTTTCTGCCCAGCGCATATACATGCGTAGTAACATTTGGGCCCAGTCCATCGATTCGGTGCCACCTGCACCTGCATTAATCTCTAAAAAGCAATCATTGGCATCGGCTGGTCCAGAAAATAAACTATCGATGACCTGTTTTTGAAGTGTTTTATGCAAGTTTGCTAGTTCGGTCTCTTGTTCTTTTATTGTAGCAAGGTCATTTTCTTCTTCGGCCATTTCAATAAAAGTGACTGCATCTTCGAGGCTTTGATTTAATTGGTTATACTGATTTAAACTAGACTCAAGGTCATTTTTCTCTTTCATCAGCTTTTGAGCTTTTTCTTGGTCATTCCAAAGATTCGGGTCTTCGGAAGCTTGAGTAAGTTCTTCTAGTTTGGCTGAAGAAGCTTCAATGTCAAAGACACCTCCTCAGCAAATCAAGTTGCTCGGTTATGGTGCTTATAAGGGTGCTTGTTTCTGGAGTCATGATGGGTAAGTGGTTGTAGGTTTTCTTCTTAGGTACCTATTGTTTGAGGTAGATTACTAAAAGTGTCAACCACCTGCTCTTAGTTGCTTTCTAAAGTGAGCTGTGGAGCGCACTAATTCGGCCTAACGGTTTCGTGCATCTTACTCCTCCAAAAGAAGGTGTAAGCCACACGAAGCCCGAAGGGCAAAGTGTGGTGCCTCCGGAGAGACTCGAACTCTCACTCCCAAAAGGGAAATGGATTTTG
>CALCTU010000187.1 GCA_937907045.1 uncultured Alphaproteobacteria bacterium | reverse complement strand
GGAGAGGTTTGAGGCAAATTGACGGTAGCGTTCAAGTATACTGTGGTTATGGTCAATAAGGCTGTTAAGTTCTGTGGTTAGGGGCTGAATCTCAAGTGGAAAATGGTCCGGTAGTTTTTCCGATTCTCCAGACTTAATTGCCGCAATGGCATTTTTGAGTACAGTAAATGGCTGCATACTGACTTTGATTTGCCAAAATATAAGGGTAATCAACAAAGCAGCTAAACAGGTAAGTGTGATGGTTAGAAGGGGTAAAAATTGACTACGTTGCAAGTCTAAAAAATAGCTTGCCTGTTGTTCATTGATACCAAAAACATACGTTACTTCTACATCTCCTGGAAACGTAACAGAACGCTTAATCGCAAAAATGGTGAGGTTATCCTCTATTGTAAAGCGAATCCATTCTGTATTGCCATCGATGGTGGAGGGTGTTTGGTGGTAGTTAGTAAGGCTAGGAGATTTGCCAATTGGTTGGTTATTGGATGTCACTTGCCAGTAATACGGAAGGTAATTAAGGCTTTTTGTGGTATCGGCTAGTGTGATGGCATTGGTATCTTCATCTTGTAAGGTAGAGGCAATGAGAGTGTTGATAATTGCAGATAAATAAGAGCTTAGTCCTTGTTTAGCGGAATGCTCGAAGATCCACCACAACATACAGCCAGCTAAAATAAAAATAACTGAAATACTAATAATGCCCACACGCGTAAATCGCCTGGCAAGGGATATTGGGTGCTTGTTGTTATCCTTCTTGTTTTGGCACATAATAGCCTCTATTTGCTTCGGTCAAAATAATGTCATGACCAATTTTCTTGCGGATATTGGCAATATGACGCGTCACAACAGATGAGTCATTGTCAAAATCTTCATAGGTGTGTTCCACTAATTCATTAATGCTTACCGGGCGTCCTGCTTGCATAAATAAATATTGAACCATTAAAAATTCAATGCGAGTCAGTTTGACAAATGTTCCATTAACGGTAACTCTGCCCATTTTAGTATCAACGCTCACATTGTTATAAGAAAGAGTACTGGTGGTGTGATTGTTGGTACGGCGCATGTTTGTGCGCAAGCGTGCTACTACTTCATCAAGGTCAAAGGGCTTACTTATATAGTCATCAGCACCTGCTTCTAGTCCCCTTATCACATCCATTTTACTGTCTCTTGCAGTCAAGATAATCACAGGAGTGGTAATGCCATCTGCGCGCCATGATTCTAAAATAGAAAAGCCATCAATAGAGGGTAAGCCTAGATCAAGTAAAATGGCATCATAACCACCCTCAGAGCCTTCAAACTTGCCGTCTTCGCCATCATGCTCTGTGTGCGTGACAAAACCGCTTTGGCCAAGATAATCGGAGAGCTGCTGAGCGATGCTAGTATCGTCTTCAATAATAAGTACTTTCATAAAACTACCTTACGATGCCCAAATCATTGTGAAGATTTGGTGTGATTGTTTTTGTTCTACAAAAGATCGTACGCTGAGGCCATTGCTATTGACGTACATGAATAATCTCTTGTGTGTTGGTATCAACGGTTACAGTCATGACCTTACCCTGGTTGGTGAGAATGCGGACCTTGGCTGTGCCTGGTGATGCCGGTGTTATGCTGACAATCTGTGCTTGGTATTGTTGCTGAATACTCACAATAACGTCTTGTTTGACCTGATTTGCGGCAGCCAACACGGTTGACATGCCTGCATATGCAGCATGATTTGTCAGAGCGATTGCGGTGACCAAAATCAACAATACCAAATACTTCATGATCATGACTTGCAGTATAACTGTTTATGGATGAAGGGAAGGTGAATTTTATATGTGCGTTTTAGCTCTTTTTAGCAGATTTTTTGGCTTTTGTCTTCTTTTTTGCGGGCTGGGCTGCTTTAGCATCCACAAGCTTAATGGCATCGTCGGCAGTAATATCATCCATTGAGATGGTTTTTGGAATGGTTGCGTTAATCTTGCCAGCTTTGACGTAAGGGCCATAACGTCCATCAAACACTGCCATGTCATCACCGTTGGGGTGTTTACCCAGTGTTTTTAGTGGTTCAGCGCCTTTTTTCTGGGCTGTTTGGCTAATTAAGGTTACTGCGCGGTTCATGCCTACGGTTAAGACGTCATCTTCTTTTAACGAAGTATATTTGCCGTCATGCAATAAATAAGGACCAAACCTTCCAATGCCTGCACTAATTTTTTTGCCAGTTTCAGGATGTGTGCCTACTTCTCTGGGTAACGAGAGTAATCCCAAGGCCTCATCAAAAGATAATGCCGATGGATCTTGTGTTTTAGGAACACCAGCGCGTTTGGGCTTGGTTTTACCTTCTGCTTCACCTAGTTGAATGTACCAACCATACGGTCCTTTACGCAAGGTGACATCCGAACCAGTTTCTGGGTCTTGGCCCAATAATTTAGGTTCATTTGGGTTGGCATCGCCCGCTTGGCCTTCAGGCTGTTCATCATCTGAAGCAAGTGGCTTGGTATAGTTGCAATCTGGGTAGTTTGAGCATCCTAAGAACGCACCAAATTTTCCAAGTTTTAGACTTAATTTACCATCACTACATGAAGGACAGTTGCGGTTAACGGCACCTTCTTCATCTTTAGGAAATAAATAGTCGGCCAATAATTGGTTAAGTTCATGGATCACTTCGGTGATGGTGTGGTTACTGGCTTCTTCTACGTTGGTATGGAAGTCTTTCCAGAACGTGGCCAGTACTTCTTTCCATTCAATAGAGCCATTAGAGATATTGTCGAGCTCTTCTTCTAAGTTAGCAGTAAAGTCATATTCGACATATTTAGTGAAAAAGCTTTCTAAAAAGGCTGTAACAATGCGTCCACGATCTTCGGCCATAAAGCGTTTCTTTTCGAGGCGCACATAATTACGGTCTTGGAGCACGGAAATAATACTTGCGTAGGTAGATGGACGGCCAATGCCTAGTTCTTCGAGTTTCTTTACTAAGCTTGCTTCTGTATATCGAGGAGGAGGCTGGGTAAAATGTTGATTTGGTTCAACGGTGTTTAGGCCCAAAGCATCATGATTTGCAAGTGCAGGTAACATGCGTTCATCATTGTCGGAGTCTTGTTTGTCATCATCCGTGCCTTCGCGGTAGACCCTATAAAAACCATCAAAATGAACGGTTGATCCGGTGGCGCGTGCAGTAGCTTTGTTGTCATTTGCACTAATGGTAGCTGCCACTTGATTGAGGATAGCGGGCTCCATTTGGCTGGCCATCATGCGTTCCCATATAAGTTTATAGAGTCTTTCTTGGTCGGTATCCAAGAAATGCGACATGTCTTTTGGTGTACGTGTCATGTCGGTTGGTCTGATTGCCTCGTGTGCTTCTTGAGCATTCTTGGCTTTGCTCTGATACATACGTGGTGATTTGGGAACATAGTTATTGCCATACATATTGCCAATAAGGTCACGTGTTTGCGCAATAGCTTCCTTAGAGGTGGTAACACTGTCGGTACGCATGTAGGTAATTAGTCCAACATTTTCGCCATTTACCGGTATGCCCTCATATAGTTTCTGAGCTACCATCATGGTTTTCTTTGCACCAAAACCAAGCTTGCGGGATGCATCTTGTTGTAGGCTGGAAGTGGTAAAGGGTGCGTAGGGATTGCGGCGTACTTGTTTTTGTTCAATGTTAGTAACGGTGTAATCATAACCTTGTAATTGCTTAACAAGCTTTTGGGCATCTTCTTGGGTAGTGATGTCAAACTGCTCAAGCTTATTGTCGTTTACGTGAGTTAGTTTAGCGATAAAAGGCTCGTTGTTTGGTGTAAGCAAATGAAGCGCAATACTCCAATATTCTTGTGATTGGAAAATTTCTATTTCATGCTCACGCTCGCAAACAAGCCTTAGGGCAACAGACTGTACCCTGCCTGCAGAACGGCTTCCGGGTAGTTTGCGCCATAATACTGGTGAGATATTAAAGCCTACTAAATAATCAAGTGCGCGTCTTGCTTGCTGGGCGTTGACAAGGTTCATATCTAATTGGCGCGGATTATGGATAGCATCCAATACAGCTTTTTTGGTAATTTCATGAAATACCACGCGGTGTATGGGAATCGATTTTTTGAGTTTACGACGTTTTTTCATGGCTTCGATAATATGCCATGAGATGGCTTCTCCTTCGCGGTCCGGGTCGGTTGCCAGATAGATGCTTTGCGCATTAGCAATGGCATCTGCAATTTCTTTGACATGTTTGGTTGACTTGCTAGAAATTTCATAGTGCATTGCAAAGTCGTTATCCGGTTCTACGGAGCCATCCTTGGATGGTAGGTCTCTAATATGACCAAACGAAGCAATAACTTTAAAGTCATTGCCCAAATATTTATTGATTGTTTTGGCCTTAGCGGGTGATTCTACAATAACTACATGCATGTGCTTGATAAGTCCTTATCTCTTTGTTTTATGTAACTAACGTTACTTTGTTTCCTGGATAACGTTCAATGCGGCCTATTAATTCTAATTCCAACATGACGTTAAGTACATCGCTTGCTGGAAAGCCGGAGAGTTCGATAATCTGATCGATATCCACCGGATGTGCTCCTAGTAGCTTTATGACGGTGCTTTGCACGTTATCATTATGTTGTTCGTTTGTCTGTGAGGCAGTGTCTTTTGCGCCCAAGGGTTGCATACTATGCTCGATCGGATTGTTTTGGTCAAGTATTTGGTAAACATCATTAACGGATTCTAATAAGTAAGCGCCATCTTTTATCAATTGATTGGTGCCTTGGCAACGCGGATCAATAGGGGATCCTGGTACCGCAAAAACATCTTTATGCTGTTCTAGAGCATAATTTGCAGTGATTAATGATCCTGACTTTAGTTGCGCTTCTATGACAATAGTGGCAAGTGATAGTCCTGCAATAATTCTGTTTCGTTTAGGAAAGTTGCGTGCCAGAGGTTTTGTGCCAAAAGGCATTTCGGTGATAATGGCGCCATGGTGCTTTGTGATGGACCAATATAACTCTGTATTTTGGAGTGGATAAATCTGGTCAATTCCGCATGCAGTTACAGCAATGGTTCCGGCCTTAAGGGCACCACTGTGCGCAGCAGTATCAATGCCTTTTGCAAGCCCAGAAACAACAGTAAATTGATGACTCAGTTCATGTGCAAGCTGCTTAGCAAACCGACACCCGCCTGCAGAGGCATGCCGTGAACCTACCATAGCGATACTGGATTGATGCAAGATTGCTTCATTGCCCAGAACCGTAAGTACAGAAGGTGGGTAAGGAATTGCTTTAAGTGCAGGTGGGTAATGAGTGTGCGTATATCCAAGCAGTGTTGCACCAAATTGGGTACATGCCTGTGCTTCTTTGATAGCAAGTTCCCTAGGAAATATATGGATAGGACGTTGGACTTTTTGGCGTTCTAAATATTTGGGTAAATGCTCTGAGGCGTTAAGTGCAGAACCAAAGCGTTGAATAAGTCTAACAAACATAGCAGGGCCAATATGTTTGCTACGTGCAAGCTGTAAGCAGGCAATGGTTTCGTCATGAAGGTTGGTATGTTTTGTGATCATAGATACTTGCTATATCATCATCAGAATCCTATGCAAGCAGATTTGAAAAGCGTTGCATGGCATGATAGGTTTGTGCGTGTATGGCGCATATATAGGGCATGCTGGTAAAATAAGTAAATATGACTTTACTCTATTAGATGGCAGTGCATAATGTTTTCTTGCCTTGGGTTGCTTCCAAGGTGTCTGCCCTTGAATGGGTGGATCTAGGCAAGAAAAGAATAGTTCTTTGATGCCGCGTTTACCTTGAAGGGTGGGCTGTTTCAATCTTCAAATAGGAGATTAGCAATGGCTAAAAAGCCCAGAAAGAAGAAAGCGCGACGTGTTCTCAAAGCAATCGCGCTTTTCTTGAAGGTTATACTAGAACTTTTGGACTAGTATAATTACAGGGCGGCTAAGTACGGTGTATTTAGTCGCCTACCCTGGGTCCATTATACCTCATTTATAACATTATCGTCAACTGCCAAGACTAAGGTAATTTTTGCATCCAACTGCACCTTGAATGGGTGGATACTAAACTTTGTAGATGAATATTGGAGTTATCATTTGGACGCCTTAGTTGAGAATGCAAATAATTCTCATTTGTTTGTTGACGAGCACTATTGTTTTGTGGTAATGAGAGGGAGTGGCATGAGAATGATTCTCATTTTCTGTATATGATCAATACAAATTCATCTATAAAACGGCACTATTATGTCTACGGCAGCCCATTTATTTCAGTATTTTGCTAATAACAGTTCAGCCAGTGATGGCGAGAATATAAAAGCAGAGGGCAAGATTAAGGAAAATACTACTGCGGGTGAAGATTTAGCTAAAGCTAATTCTGAAGCCAATGCGCTTTCTGATGAGGCGGCAGTAGATGGTTTTGTGACGATGACACGTGAGCAGCGCCAAGCTAAAGATAAAAAGCAAAACCAAACACAAGAAGAAGATCCGTTAGAGGCGCTATATAAGCAGCTAGGTAAGAGCGAAGTAAGTCTTGAAGAAATTGAAGAGATGATTGATGGCCTTGAACAGTCGGCCGATAAGCTCTTGGCGGCAAAGCAAGAAAAAGAACATAAGCGTGTGGTGGCAATGCTTGCAGCGTTAAATCGTGTGGCGCAGTCATTACGACAAGTGCAGCTGCAAAATCAGCAACAGTCTACTATTACAAGTCAACAATTACAAGGCCAGTTGCGTGAGGCTATGAAGGTGCAGCAGCGTACTCAGTTGGTTCAGCAAAACCAACAGCAGCAACAAGCCCAACAACAAGCTCAGCGTCAGCAGGCACAAAGGCAACAACAGCTGGCAGAAAAATCCTCACGTGATGCTATTATGAAGCAGGATATGTTGCGTGCAAACCAGTCTAAACTTGCGCAAAAAGCTCAGCAAGATGCAATGCGTGTAAATCAGTCAAAATTGGCACAACAATCGATGTTGCGTGCAAACCAGGCAGCGAAAACTTCACAGCAACAGGCTATGCTGAGTGCACAAAAAGCTACTATGACGGCAGCTAAGTTACAGATGCAATTTGCACGTAACGCACAAACACAAGTCATGACAATGCAACAACAAGGCATGCGAGCGCAACATGTAGTTTCACAAACACAAATGCAGCAATTGCTTCAGCAAGTTCAACAACAACAGCAGCAAGTTCAACAACAAATTCAGAAGCTTCAACAAGTTGTAGCCAGCAAGATGGCGCCCGAGCAAATAGCTCAAACCCAACAACGTTTGGGGCAGCTGCAACAACAGCAGCAACAACTACGAGCACAGGAAGCTCAGATAAAAGGACAGGAAGCTGTTAAACAGCAAACTCAGCAGCAACAAAGAGAGTCTGCTAAAGCACAGGAGTATAATTTTGCTAAGAATAATGCAGGCACAAATACACCAGAAAAGCAGGGTTGTAGTGGTAAATGTCCATGTGGAATGTGTGGTACACAAAAAGCTTCAGCGGTAGAGGCTAATAGAAACCAAGAGTCTTTAAAGCAAGCTGAGAAATACAGTAATGTTTCCAAGCAAGAAATTCAACGCCAGGCCCAAGAAAGTAGAAATGCATTGCAAAAATTACAACAAGAGGAGTTGGCAAACAAGCAAGCCAGAGAAATGTTATCAAGGCCTCCGGCAGGTGAAAAAGTTTCTGTTCAGGAAATTCAACGTATTGCCCAATTACAAGCACAACAGGCAGCGATGGCAGCTTGATAAAACAAGGAAAGAAAAAATAAAAGGGGTTAATGTTAACAGTAAGAATATAAAAGAATGTCACATAGTAAGTGTTTGCAGCATGAAATTGACTTTGTTGAAGCAGTTATAGCAGGTAAGAGTAGGTTATCTTCACTGCAAAAAAATTGTATTGCAAATATTGCAAAAGAGTTAGCTACTGATCAATATATGCCAACTAGAGATGAACTATTTCCCGAAAGACATCCAATGCGAATGGGGTTGAGATCTTTGCCAAAAGGTGAAGTTTCGGAAGTGTTTGGTAAGCATCTGGGTTTTTTAAAGGAGCGTTATCAATATGTTTTTATTTCTGATTTAGTTGCTAATGAATTGGCAAAGATGGCAAATAGTCGTTCTGAGGCTAAAGTAGTTGCAAGTCAATCAGGTGAATGTTTTCGTAAAATTTATGAATTTTATGGAAGCCGCGAAGATTCAAAATGGTGGGATAACTCTAGCATACGCGAGCATAAATTAGTTGCACTATATAAAGAATTATCGGTAGTTCACGGTAAAGAAGCATGTGTAAGCGATATTAAAGAAATTGCATTGCGTTATGCTATATTATTACGCCAAAGTGTAAAAGCCGGTCTTTCTGATGAATGTAAACAATATTTTGATACGCTCTATGGCATAGAACGCGATGTAAAAACATTTTCATCGGACATAAAGCTATATGACTTAGATTTATTCTCCAATGCGCTAGCCGGGAACGTTGGAGCGGGTGGTTTTGTACCGTTGTCGTTGGAAGGTACGTTTAAGCATCCTGGTGGCTATATGTGTTCTGTGTATAGTAATTCGCGTCAATCGGCTTGTGATCCCGCATACCATGCTGCTATTATTGCTCATGAAGGTGACAAATACACGATTTTAGTTGGTAATAAGGCCGAACTTGCAGCAGTTAGAAGAGATGAAGCAGCAGATAGAGAAGATGAAATTGTACACATAGAAGGGGTGCAACAAAAACATACATCAATACAAGAAAATTATGAAGGAGCACGCTCATCTGTAAAACAAGGAGTTGTTGGAGAGTCTGTTTCATTTGTAGTGGAAAAAGTTGGTGATCATATTATGAACTACTTAAACGCTATGGCTTCGGGTCATAAAGGGATGATTGATTATGCTGCAGGACAAGCGTTAAATACAATGATCAAAGAAGGTGACCATAGTTGTGGATCATGTGTTGTTCCTGGTTGTGGTGACAGAGTGGCAGGTGTTGAAAATTTATATCGACTCAACATTCCGATGAATAAGAAAACGTTAGATAGCGTGCAAACATTTAAGGAGTGTTTCAATGAGCCATTATTTGCGTCGGGTACAACAGTTACTGAAGCAATGGTTGCACAAGTAGAACAAAAATATAAATGGTAGGTAAAAAAGTATATGGCAACATTTGTTGAACGAGTAACCAAGTCATTACACAGTGACGTATTCTTGGTATGTGGTCAAGAAAATGGTCATGATGCCTGGTACTTTGTTTGTGGAAATGCCCATACTGAAAATAAACTTAAGATAACAAGTCAGCGTTCTGATGAAGCGGTAGCGCTTTCATCTTTTGGCAAGTTGATACATAGTGGCTGGGGAAAAGAACCTGGTCCTGAAGATATGGAAAAAGTTAAAGCATTACTTAAGGAGTATAGATCATGACAAATTTGGTTGGTCAACATGCAGCAAACTTCACTGCCCCCACTATTATGCCAGATGGCTCCATTGAAGCAGTATTTGATTTTAATGGATATTTAGCCGGGAATATGGGCCTGTTATTCTTTTATTCCATGGATCATGGAATGGTATGTGCTACTGAACTTATTGCCCTTAATAAACGTTTAGAACAATTTCAGGAGCGCAATGTAAAGGTGGTTGCGGTTAGCACAGATTCGTTTTTATCGCATCAAGTGTGGGTTCAGAATTCTACTAAAGAAGGCACTATAGGAAAGCTTGGCTTTCCCATTGCTTCGGATGCCAAGCGTGACATATCTGAAACATACGGCGTACTTGTGAATAATGCTATGAGTATGCGTGCAAGCTTTATTTTGGATGCTGAAGGTGTGGTGCGCTATCAAAGCATGCAAGATTTTGCAGTAGGGCGCAATATTGATGAGTACATACGTTTTATTGATGCGTGGCAGCATCACATTCATACAGGTGATGTATGTCAGGCAGGCTGGAAACATAATAGTCCTGCTATTGGCGCTGAAGATCAATATGCTAGTAATTTTCTATCACAGTACCGTGAATTATTATAAGTGGTGCGAGTGATAAAATGATAAGCAAAGAAAAATGTGATGAAGTATTTGGCCAATTTGATGCTGTTTATAACGAGCTGATTAAGAACTCGGCATTGTCGCAGGATGATCGTGATGGACTTGCTGAAGAAGTGTATGAGTCTATTAATCTTTTTAAGTCGGTTTACCCTTTTCTTCTAGCCTTGCGTGAGGCAATCCATGCATATCAATCTGATCCTAAACCAGATGTATTTATTGATGCGCTAACAAGTCTTGGTGTTGTTAAAGGAAAAGATGTTCAGGAAGATTGTAGTTTGTATCAATTTGATGAAACATTAACCAAGCTTGTTGCTAGTCTTATTATTGACGGTCAGGAGGGGGGTCTAACAGGGGTACAAGTAAAAGAGTTGAGTGGTAAGCTTTGTATTGCGTTGTCTGGCTATCGTGAACACCATCTTAAGCCAGCTGAAGAAGAATTGGAAGATATACTTAGTGGCAAAGAGGTTAATATTGAGCCATGCAAAAATGCGATAATGCAATGCGTTGCGCTGTGTGAACAAGTAGAGCAAGATGTTAAGCAACCAATTGGTAAGACGACATCCACCAATAATACACCGCAAGCTTCTTCTCAGACACCAGCTGAAGAAGAGGTGATTACACCTGAGCGTATCAAACAAGTGCTTGCAACAAAAGTGTTTAGGCAGCCATTGAAACATATTGAAGAAGTGAGGCAAGATCTCCAAGAAGAAGAGGAAGAAGTACAGGTTGCATCTCCCATCAACACCCCGGAAGCCGACACTCAAATGGTTGATCAGATTGAGGATGTGCTTGCATCTTCTGATGCCAGTATTGAAGAACAAAAAACAGCTATTGCAAGGGTTATTAAGCTGTCAAAAGAAAAGGGCTTAGAGTATGACATGGTAGCTGAGAAAGAAACTGCGACTGGAAAACTGGTTACTTATTTACCTCCAAAAATGGAAGATACTCCGGATAACCGTAAAACTCATGCCATTATCTATCATTTGGACCAAGACAATAACCTGCTGAGGGTTGATTATCCTGAGAGCGCCAGAGTAAGTATTTTAATTCCACCATCAGAAGATAAAAGGGGTGGGATGATCCGCTTTAATCCAGAAAAAGAAGTACAAAAAATTGGTGAACGCGCACAAGATGTTGAGTGTCATAAGATTGAGGAGCCAAGCAAAGCTCAATTGCCAAAAACCCATGTAACACGCGCTAACTTAGTAGGAGGGCATATGCACGGCAAGGTGCCTTGTCAAGGCCATTCCTGCAGTGCTGTACCAGCTGCAGCATAAAAAAAGAGCTCTGCTAACCTTATATCGTTGCAGAGCTCTTTTAAATAAATAGCTTTATATATTGATAGACAAGACTACTTTTCTTCTTGCTCAATAACTTCATAACCAAGCTTGTGGTAGTCAACTGCACAGTTTTTGTCGTTAGATTTTTGGATATGGTAACCTATAACTCCACCAATAAGAGAGCCAGTAACATTACCACCGCAAATAGCGACCTGACCTGTTTCTTTATTTTTCAGGACTGTTTTTGGTGTTGTGCATGCCGAAAGAGTTACAATAGCAGCTGCTGTAATTAGATATTTTATCATAGTTATAAACCTTTAATTAATTAGTTAGTTCTTTTATTTGTTTTTTCTCAGCATTCGTAGCCTTGGATATATTAGAAGAAGTAACGACGCCTTTGTTGTCGTAAGAAACAACAGCGTTATATTCTTCTCCAATAAAATGTTCTGATGTAGTTCCTACAAATTCCCATAGGCCAAGAGTAAATACGTCCATTGCACCATGAGCAACTGCTCTTCCAGTGCTTGGCTCGTTACCTATCTCAAAATGGTAGGTACTTATATTTGTACCATCTTCTTTGGTTTGTGATTTAATAGGCTCTCCAAACTCTGCTTCAATCTCTTTTCTTTCTTTTCCAACGATAAGAAGGTTAAGATTAGGATCTTTTTTGCCGGATAATGCCATTCCAACAGAACATGATGCTAAGAAGCAACTCAAAACTAAAATATATAAAATTCGCATAAGACAATCTCTAATTGATTAATGAGGCGGAATATATACAACCATGGGGTTTGTGTCAAGTATAGCTTGCGCCTGTATACGTAATTAAGTTTTATGTGGTATGGTTTTTCGTAGCAAAAGAAGTTTAATATCTATGCAGATTCAAGGCTGTTTGCTAATTGACAACACTCGTGTATCGTTAATGTTTCAGGTCGTCGGGTGGGGTCGATTGCCAGCTTCTCGAGTAAAGAAACAGGGTCCTCGGTTAGTTGCTTAAGACTTTTTTTAAGCATCTTGCGTCGCTGATTAAAACATGTAGTTAGCATTTTCTTGAGAAAATCTGGATTATTCACCGCAATAGGTTGCGACTTTGGAATGAGTTGAACTACTGAAGACATGACCTTAGGAGGAGGACTAAATGCCTCTTGTGGGACATCCATAACAATGTGACAATCGCATACACGTTGAGTTAATACTGACACCTTGCCATAAGAAGAATCACCTGGAGCTGCAGATAAACGCATGGCGACTTCCTTTTGTAACATAACGGTGATGGATTGAATGTGGTGTAGGTGGTTTAACCATAAAAAGATTAGCTCTGTACCAATGTTGTAGGGTAGATTGGCGATAATGGTGATGGGTTCTTTAAAACTGCTATAATCGTATTTTAGAGCATCGTTATGTTCAATAGTTAGTGTGTTTTTAGACACCGGTAATAAGTGTGAGGTAAGTAACTTCACAAAGCGCTCGTCAGTCTCTATAGCAGTAAGGTGACCTGGATTAGCAGATAAAATTGACCTGGTTAGTGCGCCTGGTCCAGGCCCAATTTCAACGACATGCTGATTATTGAGATTGCCTACATGCTGAACAATGGTGTCGGTGAGCCCTTGGTCGAGCAAAAAATGCTGACCTAGTGATTTATCTGCACGAATACCGTGTAAGGCTAAGAGACTGCCTACCGAAGGCAATGCCATAATGTCCTGGTAGAGATTTGAGGACATGAATTATAACTCTCGTTTGTCGATATATGCTTCTTTACGAAGTTTCTGAAGGTAGCGCTGAATATGAAGACTTAACTGATGTTTCTTTAATTGCTCTTCAATGGCATTATAGTCGGTTATTTGGCCTTTGGCTTTTGATTTGCTACAAATCATTAACACAAAAAGTCCTTCTTCATTTTTGAGTGGAGAGGTTGCTCTTCCCGCTTTGGTTTGTGCAACTAAATGTGCAATCTGAGGATTGAAGTCTTTAAGTTGCATATTCATGATTTCGCTACTAGAGGAACCATGCTTTGTGGCAAATTCATCAAATCCTTTACAGGATTTAACCTTCTGGCGAGCCAGCTCAATGGTGTTTTCTATTTGAATACGTTCAGCGCTTGGTAAGTTGCTTGGAAGATCAAAAAATGCTTGTTTAATGCTGTATTTATCTTCGCTTGAGTCAGCCTGAATAATAGTTCTTCTGTCGATAACTTTATAAATGGCAATGCTATCTGCAAGGCGCAGCGGTGTACTGATTCCACCTGTTGGTACTTGGGAAATATGTTCGCGAACATCCATAGAAAGTTGGTTTACAGGAATCCAGCCTTTGTCTCCTCCTGACTTTGCAGAGATATCACGTGAAAATTGTTGGGCAATAGCATCAAAGCGTGCGCCAGATTCAATTTGTTCAATGAGTTCTTGAGCGAGTTCAGTTACCTGTTCTTCATCATTATTGCTATCAATGGGTAATTCAATTTTAGCTAAGTGGATGTCTCCTCCGCCAGAGCTTCTGCTGATATATTCAATTGTTTCGTCAATTTGGGCATTGGTAACAATGACTTCTGGTTTGACATGGCGGTTAATTATTTTGCTCCACAAAATTTCCGATTCTACTTGCTGTTTCAGCGCGTTAAAAGGCACACCATTTTTTCTCATGAAGTTTTTGAGTTTTCCAGGTTTAACGTTGTTACGTTTTTCTAAATTGAAATATGTTGTATTAATTTCTTCTTCATTGGCTTTGATATTTAATTCTTCAGCCTTTTGTCTGTAGAGTGATTCGTCAATAAGTACTTGTATAATTTGAGGTCGTAGCTTGGCGCGTACTTCCGGTGAATCAGTTAGGCCGGATGCAAAGAGCGCTAGCTGGATACGGCCTTTTACATCTTCTGTAGAGATGGCTTGATCATTAACAACCGCTACAATGCCAAAATCTTTTGCATTGCCGGGTATGCTAACGGTTATTGTCAACAAGACAATAACCAAAAAATGATATATGGAGCGCGTATTATTCATAATAAGTAAAAGGATGATGCTTAGAATATTAGTCTGTCAGGTTACGCAAAGAAACTTGTACCATCACACTGGTGCTTGGTGAGGCATCACGGTCTCTCGTAAACTCCCTGTCTACAATGAATGATAAATTAATACAAGAACCACCATAATGCAAGCCGCCTTCTGCTTCACGCCACGAGCCATCCTCAATATCACGATTACCCAGTGCAGTAAGGCGCCATTGGTCCGTAATTTTTAATTCTGCAGATGTTTGAAATTGTTCACGGTTACTGCCCAAAACGGAGCTATTTTCAAATGCTTCTTCTGATGCTAAATAATCAAAATTTAAACGCAGTCGTTCAAAATTGACTCCTGCATGTACCACATTACGTGTTGGTGTATAGTCACGCTTGTCAATTCTAAAGGCATAAGCTACATCAAGCATATTATTATATTGATGGGCAATGCGGCCCACAATATCAGATTGTTGGTCTCTAAGGCCACTCTCTTTTGCAATTTGGTTGTTGGTATGGCGTTGAAAATGCTGACCAATCATGAAGCTAGTGTAGCCAAGGCTATGATGGTCAATAGCGGTTTTAATGCCAATATTAGCACGAGGTCCTTGTTCTATGAGGTCAGTGCCACTAAAGTGATGGTCACTAAATAAGTTGATATCAGAAAATTCGATATCTTGGCTGTCTTCATTTGAAATTAACCTTCGTGTGCCACCGTAAGGACTAACAATGGCCTGAGCTTTGGGCTCAACAATAATATTGTAATGTGTTTTTGCTGCAATAAGTGGATAAGACCAGTTCAGCTCAGTTTGAGGAATAATACGTGAAGTTGTATCATCTTCTAATTGGCCAAGACTATTTGTGGCATCTTCAATAACATAGATATCAGACCGCACACTATTACGCCACTCAAAGACATGCCCTCCTGCAGTAGTATAGGGCAATGACCAGTAAAGTTTTCCTGATGCGCGGTTTGTGCTAATACCTTCATCACGCTTCAGTGCTAAGGTATTTCCTTCAAAGCCTATATTACCCATATTACCCATAGGGGCACCTTTATATGAAACTCTCATATATGGGAGAACAGTAGGAGTTTCGCCAGGGTCATCATCTTGTTGGAGTCCTTGGAATGATAATCCTTGAGCATTAAAAAATAAGTTCTTATCTTCTGACAAATAATTAAGATATGCTTTGGAGGTGAGTGTGTTTTCATCACTAACATTGTAACGCCGAAGGTAGGTATCATCAGTACTCCTACTTGCGTCAAAGCCCCAAGACCATTGGCGATTTAGGTCAAACTGTCCATTGCCTTGGATATGCCCACGCAAGTGGTCGCCGCCTACCTTGCTACCCGATTCGTCAACACGATCGGGGTTGGTCACACTACCTTCTAAATTTAGGCTTCCACTTTCAAATAGTTGGCGATATTGCCCAGACATAATTCCGCCTTGGTCAGAAGTAATAGTTGGGGTAAGTGTGATGTCTTTATCGGTTGATATATTATAGTAAAATGGAGTGCTGACCGTTGTGCCAAGGATCGAATCGCTTCTATATTTTGGTGTAAGAAAGCCAGTTTTACGTTTTGCATTAGGAGCTGCGTGTGAAAAATAAGGAGTATAACCGATAGGAACTCCGTAAAGTTCAAAGAATGCATGTTGATAACTAATAGACTCATCTTGAGTATCAAGTGTGGTTTTGTTGGCACGTATTTGCCATAATGGTGCAGATCTTTTTGTATCGGATTTGCAGCTTACCGGGCAAGGTGTATAGGAGGCATCTTCTAAGATGAGGGTATGTTTGTCGATACGTTGAGCTTTGGTGGCATGAGCTTGGGAGTCGTCGGTAAAGTAGGCAGAAATATTGTTAATAGAACCTTGTTCGAATTGATGTTGCAACGATACTTCTGTGGCATGAATTTTAGTGCCGTTTGGTTCGGTAAGTACTAAATCTCCGGTAGCCTTGATGAGATCTTCTTTGCTGTTATAGGTTAGCTTATCTGCTTTGAGGGAGCGTTTTCCTTGCGTGATGACAACATTGCCCGATGCTGTGGCTGTGGAAGTTTTTTGATTGTAGGTTAGATTGTCAGCTTCAATATCAGCAGGTGTTCTTTCAAAATTTTGGTTAGTTGGAATAACAGCCAAAGACCATGACGGCATATACATTGTCACAGTACAGATAGCTCCCACGAATAGTCTGCGAATAATGACCTGCATACCCCCTTACCTAGTAATATGTATGTTTTTCAAAAAAAGCAAAACTATCAGTCTTTGCCGGTGGTGTCATTATTTTTTTAGCCATCTTCTAGGTGTAGCATCAGTGCGGCACCCAACATTAAGCTAATGATCACAGGAGCCCAAGCCGAAAAGACTAAAGGAATAGTGCCGGCTAGTCCCATCACCGATACCAGGTCAGACAAAAACCTAATGGCAAAACCCACCATAATGCCACCGGCTATTAACAAGCCTGTTTTTCCTTTGCGGGGAAGATGTAATGAAAATGCTGCTGCAAAGAAAACCATAGCGCTTAAGAAAAATGGAATAACGGTGATTTTGTACCAGTGAAGCTGGTGGTTGTTGGCGGGCAGTCCTGCTTGTTTTAATGTATCAATAAAGTCAGGCATGCGCCAAAATGAGATAGTTTTAGGATCGGCAAAACTATTTTGTATTTCTGATAATTGCATATCAGTAGGAACACGGTATGTATTGTTGGTTGGAATAGAAATATTTTGTCCCTCGGTGATAGAGGTGATATCGGCGTTATGAAGTTCCCAATGATTGGATACAAGCTGTGCAGTGGGAGCATAAATACGTTTGAATAATCGGTGGTGCTGATTAAACATAAATATAGTGACATCATATAAAATCGCTTCACGTTGTGATGCCTTTAATGCGTGAATGATGGTTTTTCCTTCGCCATCTTGACCAGGCTGCTTAAGCCATAGGCCGGTTGATGAAACAGACAATGTATTGAGGTTGCCTCGGAAATATTTATCTTCTAATGTTTCGTATTTTGCGTGCATGACCGCAGCAAGTGGGTTGATTATAGCGATAATTAATAAGCCCAATAAGAATGATAATGCTACAGCAGGCATCAAAAATTGCCATACCGAGACTCCTGCAGCGCGTGCAGCAATGAGTTCTGAACTGCGTGTAAGTCTGCTATAGGTTAGAATACTGGCAATAAGAATAATAAAAGGTAACATTTCAAACAAAATATTGGGAAGTTTGAGAATGATCATCTGCAGCAACATGCCAAAAGGAATATCCTTATCTTGTGTACGGCGGAGCATTTCAACAGTATCAAAAAGTAACGTAATTAACGCCAATGCAGAAACAACAATACCTAAGGAGATAAGGAATTGTTTACTGATGTATTTTGAGAATGTGTACGATACATGCATGGGTCTTTTTACGCCCTATTATAAGAAGGAAGATATTTGGTAGCAGTTTTAATGAGTGAATGATTCTTTAATATTGCAATACAAATGATTAATGGAAATAAACTCACTGCATACATAAAAAATATAAAATTGCTATTGGATGAAGCGATGCTTTTGGCAATAAGACTGAACGCAACAAATATCGTAGCAATAATACATGCACTTAGGATACGACGCCATTGTCCTCGTCTATTAAATTGTCCCGATAATAAAACTGAAAGGGCAAGGAGTGTGAGTATGACACTATGAACAGGCCATAAAATACGATGATGTCCTTCAGCTTTGAGTTTGGCTTGTTGGCGTTCAGTAAGTATAGAAGTGTCTGGGAATAATAATTCGGTTATACTGTATTCTTCGGTTTCTTTAGGGCGGTTCTTAGCTTTGTCACGAAAATGCGTCAGGTCTATGGTGTAACTATCAAAGCTACCTTTATTAATACGACCTTCACCCAGATCAAATTCATGATAAGCGTTGATACCATCAAGGAATAAGCCATTCTCAGTTTCAAGCAGTTGGCCTTGTTGTGCGACAATGGTTATGGGGTGTTCACGGTTTCTGTCATGGACCAAGATTCCCTCTAGCATGCCGTTTGGACTTTGAGACTCAATATAAATTGTTAGGCCATTAATGGGCGTATTAAATACACCTTTTTGAATTTGTGAGGCATTAATTCCTGTGCGAGACAAAGCTTGAATATCTTTAAATTCTTTGTAGGCATGTGGGACAACAAAAGCGCCAACAAAAAATGACACAACCATTAAAAAACCTGCCAATATCAGGGCTGGTCTTGCAAGTGAAAAGGTACTTAGACCAGCGCTATTAAGGACAATGAGCTCACTTTCGCTGATGAGTTTATTATATGTATAAATCACCGAAATAAACAGTGCGACGGGTAAGATAATGAGTACAAAAAATGGTGCCAGCAGTGATGAAAAATATAAAAACTGGCTCACTGGAATGCCATAATTGACAATATAATCAATATACTGCATGGAGCGAATAACCCAAACAAATGCTGTTAATGTAAGGGTGATAATCAGCGTGGGTGCCAATAAATGCAGAATAATATATCGACTATGTGTGGAAATCATGCTTTTGGCCCAATCATTTGCTCTGGACGGACCCATTCCTTAAATTCATCTTCGGTTAGTAGCTCAAGTGCCATTGCTGCTTCTTTAAGGGTGGTCCCTTCTTTATGAGCTTTTTTGGCAATTTTTGTACAGTTATCGTAACCTAGATGCGGGTTTAGGGCAGTTACTAACATTAATGATTCGTCACGCAATGATTCAATACGTTCAACGTTTGCTATAATGCCAACAACACAGTTGTCAGTGAAGCTTCTGCATCCATCGGCAATCAGTCTGATGGATTGAAGCAGGTTATGAACCATCATTGGTTTGAATACGTTTAACTCAAAATGACCGTTAGATCCGCCTACTGTAATTGCTACGTGATTGCCCATTACCTGAGCGCAAAGCATTGTCATTGCTTCACATTGGGTAGGGTTCACTTTTCCTGGCATAATAGAAGATCCAGGTTCATTTTCGGGTAATTGCAGTTCACCTAAGCCACAGCGTGGACCAGAACCAAGAAGTCGAATATCATTTGCAATTTTCATTAGACTTACTGCAAGTACATTGAGTGCGCCGCTTGCTTCGACCATGGCGTCATGAGTTGCAAGTGCTTCAAATTTATTGGGAGCAGTGACAAAAGGTAATTCTGTAATTTCGGCTACTTTAGCAGCAAATTTGGTATCAAACCCTTGTTTAGAATTAAGTCCTGTGCCGACTGCGGTGCCTCCTTGGGCTAGCATATATAGATTTGGAAGTGTTGCTTTTACACGTTCTATGCCACGTTCTATTTGAGTGACATAGCCAGAGAATTCTTGTCCTAAAGTAAGAGGGGTAGCGTCTTGTAAGTGGGTGCGACCAATTTTGATGATATTGTTAAAGGCTTGTTGTTTTTCTTTTAGTGCCTCAAGTAGGTGCTCTAATGCAGGAATAAGTTCATGGTGAATTTGTTCAACTGCTGCAATATGCATGGCTG
>CALCTU010000186.1 GCA_937907045.1 uncultured Alphaproteobacteria bacterium | reverse complement strand
GATCTAGGTGGTCAAGTGATAAGTACAGGCAGTCATTGTACACAATAAAATTGTTGGTGACTAATAATGTTAGAGGTTGACCTCTCTGCGTAATAGCTTTTTCGTATATTTGAAGTAATTCGTTATCCACACTACTGCCTAAAAGGTTCAATCTCTTAAGCGTTTTGTTTTTATGTAGAGCATCGAATATTTCCTTCACGCCACTTTGAAATTTGACATTTGCTAAACTCAGTGTTTCAAGTTCTCCACTTTCCAATTTCTGTGCGATAGCTTTTGCTGTGCTTATTGTTAAGTCGGGATTGTTATCAAAACTGACTTGTCTAAGGTGAGGCAGTTCTGATAAAGCATCTATTATTGGTGCAATAGAACGGTCAGTAAGGCTGCAGTTGTGAAGTTGTATAGAAGTTAATGATTGACATTGTTTTAGGTTTGCAACAAAAGTTTTTGCTATGAGTGTGGATTGTAGTGGTCCATCTGGTAATGAAAGCGTAAGGTCTTGTAATTCTTTGCTTTCTCTCAAAGCTCGACAGAGGTCTGTGAATGCTGCGATTTCTAGTTTAGATTGAAAAGATAGAGATGTAAGTTCTGGTAGAATTAGTGTTGTCAAGATAGGAAAACTAGGTGACTCAATGGTGTCTGTTTTTGTAGCAGTAAGTTTAAAACATACCTTAAACGTAGGGGGTTGGGTATGGCTTTGAATTTTATTTATCCTATCAATAATGCTAAGAATCTTGGAAGCGGAGGTTCCTGCGTAGGAGTATTGCTCGATTCTGCACCCTAAGTAAATCGTATATACAGGTATAGGGCCATCTTGGTTGACACGATAACCAATCTTATTGTTTTCTAGGTACTGCTGAATTGGAGAAGCAGATTTTGCTGAAGCTCCAAATTGTGACGTTAGAACTGCGGTTGAAGAAGGCATGCTAGAATCTCAATAATATAATTTAATGGTTTTTGAGGAAGGGTTTATTAAATCCGTCTGTTGGTGGTTTTGTGCTGTGGGATCCAGGAATTGGTACAAGCAAATAATAGGCGGGAGGATTATCTGCTTCCGGTGCATAGTCTGGATAAATAGCCATCGGAGAATGTTTAAAGTAATTTGAGTGAGGTTCAAAATGCCATGGTTTTTTGAGATCCTGAGCATGGTATTTTGGTGGTGGTGGTGGCTGGGTATTCACGCATGCAGTAGTGCCAAAACATAAGCATAGTGCTGTCAAAACAAGTATTTTGGTCATGTCTCCCCCCACAGTTAAGAAGTCGTATGCATAATCGATAAAAACGTTGTCAATACTCTTATATCAGATATAGTGATGTTATCCAAGTCTTATGAAGGGACCGAAAAAGGAAGGTAATATGGACGAACTAGAATTTATTTATTGGGACAACATCAACAATGTTACGCTTATTGTGAATTTTACAATTGCTGTTGCGATGTTTGCGTGTCTAAGGTTTTTTCTGGGATATATTTCGCATTTTGATACTGCTAAAGAACTAGCATCTGCAAATAAACCTGCGTTTGGTATTTCATTGGCGGGGGCCATTATTGCTGTATCTATTGTGCTTGCTGGGGCGATATATGGTGAGCCAGTTTTTACTGTTAAAGATTCGGTGATTGCTGTAGGTGTTTATGGAATTCTTGGGATTCTCTTTATGGTGATTACACGGCTTATTTTTGACCGTTTTGCATTGCCTGGTGTTTCTGTGGCTCAGGAGTTAGAAAAGCATAATACCGCAGCTGGAGTAATTGATGCAGGTAATATGATTGCTACTTCTATTGTTATTTATACCGTCATGATTTGGGTTTCAGATAATTCGCTTCGTGGTGTTACGGATGTGGTGAGTGGCTTTTTGGTGTCACAAGTTTTATTGACCTTGTACATGCATATAAGATTGCGGTGTTTTGCTAAATGTAATGATGAACTAACTTTTGATGACCAGTTAAAACAAGGAAATGTAGCATTGGCATTGAGGTTTAGTGGTAAGCGTATCGGAATTGCTTTTGCTATTGCGGCTGCCTCAAATTTGATGGTGTATGAAATGTATGATAGTTCAATCCTATTGGCGTATTGGGCTGGTGTTGCTGTGGTGGTCATGGTAGCATTTAGCATTATTGC
Source organism: uncultured Alphaproteobacteria bacterium (assembly GCA_937907045.1). GTDB lineage: Bacteria > Pseudomonadota > Alphaproteobacteria > Rickettsiales > UBA6187 > CALCTU01. The sequence goes on along the minus strand of CALCTU010000186.1, from coordinate 17,338 downwards.
GCGTATTGCTCAGAAGCTTATTTTAGTTGGAATTGAAGTTGACAAACAAGTAGTGCACCAAGCTAATATTGCGGTAGGAGCGGTACAGTGTGCTGTATATGTTGCTATGGGTATTTTGTTGGTGCAATTAATGGGCTAACTGGTTGGCTATAATCAATTCAATAAGGTTAAGGGGAAGTCTATGGTCAGGCATGTAGTTGTTGCGGTGTTGTTGTTTGCTTCAACGTTTTGTGGGGATGCAGAAGCAAGTATTATTAAAGCTAAAGAGTTGCAGCGTTTGTGCATGAACATAGAAAAAGGTAAATTAGGGGAAAGTTTCGATGAGTCGGCCGCTGCTACTTGCAGAGGTTATTTGGCAGGATTCTTTGATACGATGATTATATTAGAGGAAGTGCGTAAGACGCGTTATTTTTGCGTTCCTGATGCTATTCCAAAAGAATCAAATACTCGTATTCTAGATGCTTGGGTGGCATCAAATGGTGAATTAGCAAATGATACCACTGCCGCAGTAGCTATGTTATCTGCATACCAAAAAGCATTTAAGTGCAAGAAGTAAGTGATAGGCAGTACTTGCTTGTTTTTTCTTTTCTTGTGACATTATCTTAAGTACGTATTAGCGTGCAAATCTAGCAGGGTGTCTTTCGCACGTAGATAGGATGGTGGACGCTGGGAGGTTCGGTAATTACCTACCTAGCCCAACGCCGTCTCAATGTCAGCAATTAAGTCTTCTTTGGCTTCTAGCCCCACAGACAAGCGTACCATGCCTTTGGTGATACCAAGTGCTTGCTGCTCTTCTGGCTCAATATTTGAGTGTGTTGTAGTGGCCGGATGCGTGATTAGGCTTTTACTGTCTCCAAGATTATTAGATATATCAATAATCTGTAAAGCATTCATAAAGTTAAATGCGGCATCTTGCGATCCTAAATCAAAGGCAATCATATTGCCACCATGCTTCATTTGTTTTTGAGCAAGGTTGTATTGCGGGTGCGAAGGTAATCCAGGATATATCACGCGCACCACGTTGCTATTAGCTTCGAGTGCGTGGGCAATGGCATCTGCATTCTCGCAGTGACGTTGCATGCGTATATCAAGGGTTTCAAGTCCTTTTAGGGCAACCCAGGCGTTAAAGGGGCTTAGGGCAGGGCCGCTATGGCGATGGAAAGGAAGTAGCACTTCATCAATATATTCTGCACTTCCAAGCACTGCGCCACCAAGGCAGCGTCCTTGGCCGTCAATATGTTTGGTTGTTGAGTACACTACCACATCAGCACCTAATTCGAATGGGTGTTGTAAGATGGGTGAAGCAAAGATGTTGTCTACAATAAACATAGCGTCATGTTGCTTGCATAGCTTGCCTACTGCTTCAATATCAACTAACCCTAAAATGGGGTTGGATGGTGATTCAATGAAAACAAATTTGGTGTTATCTTTAAAAGCTTTTTTCCATTCATCCAGGTTGCCACCATCAACCAAGGTAACTTCTACGTTAAATCGTGGCAAGATTTGAGTAACAATATAAAAGCATGAGCCAAATAATACTTTGTTAGCAATCAAATGATCACCCGGTTTAATACAACACATGATGGATGCAAACACTGCTGCCATGCCACTGGCTACTACACATGCACGCTCTGCGCCATCCAACAAGGCAAGGCGTTTCTCGAGCATGTCGAGTGTCGGATTTAAATAACGCGAATAGACATAGCCAGGGTTGTCACCATTAAAGCGACTCATTGCTGTTTCTGCGTTGTCATAAACAAAGCCGGAATTTAAGAAAATGGCTTCACTGGTTTCACCAAAATTGGAACGTAGTGTGCCACCACGAACAAGTTTGGTGCTCTGTTGCCATTGTTTGGGGTCATCTAATTTTGACATAACGTTTTATAAATTAAAGTATTGAAGTAAAGTTTTAGCGTTTTTTCTTTGTCTTTAAACACACGAACTATACGAATTTTATTAGAATTATCAATAAGACTAATAGGTTTGGAAGAAAATAGTATAGTTTGCCGCAAAGCAAGTGTTATAGCTATGGAAGGTGTTTGGAATAAAATGCCATGCCATTTCACGATTGGCCTAAGTATTTGGGAACTATGGGATGGTCAATTGCTGAGGTTGAGCTGGTTTGTAAAAAGAATTAAAAGTCGAGGTTGGCATAACATGCTGGTGGGTGAAAGCCAGGGGTGCGGTCTTTGAGTAAGGCACGAAAACTGGGGCGTGATTTAATGAGTGCATACCATTCTTTGACCTCTGGGTAGCATTCCCAGTTTATTTCTCCCAGATAGTCGAGTACCGATAATTGAGCAGCGGCAGCAATATCGGCTAAAGTAAAGCGATCTCCGACCAACCATCTGCACTCAGTAACTAGCATGGTAATGTAGGTTAGGTGAGGGATGAGGTTTGCTTTTGCCGCACGCAGAGCATCGGAATTAGGTTGGCCTACGCCAGTGTAATACCGAATTACTTTTTCGTTGAGAATATAGCGCGTGACTTCAAAAAATAATTTTTGGTCGAACCATGAGACAAGCCTACGGATGCCAGCGCCTTCTTCGGGGGTTTCCCCTAATAATGGTAATTGTGAATCTGGGTACTTTGCTTCTAAATATTCGCAGATTGCATAGCTGTCTGGGATGATAATTTCGCCATCCACTAGCGAGGGAACTTGCATGGCCGGGTTTACTCTTGCGTAACCTTCGCGGCGTTCCCAGTAAGGTTCATCATGGCATTGAAAATCCATTTTCTTTTCAGCCAGCACAATACGGACTTTACGAGAAAAGGGACATAAATGATGATGATAAATAGTTCGCATACGTTAAAGTTATAACAAAGCGAAGATAAAAAGATAGTAAAAAATGTACTCTGTATTTTTGAAAAATACGATGTGGTCAAATTGATTTTTAAGTTGAAAAAAAGCCTTGTTTAGTCATCATCGTCATCATCAAAGTCATCGGTGGTAGTTACCGCCTCGAGAATTTCTAAATCATCAGGTTCAAGCTGTTTTGAAGGTTTGTTTTTGTAATAATTATCTGACAAATAGTTCATCAGTTTTTTAATGCGTTTGTATTTTACAAAGTAATAAACAGTACGACCTTCTTTACGTGAGTCAACCAATTTGGCATTTGATAGTTGGGTAAGATGAAACGAAAGAGTGGCGCCCGGGATGTCAAAGTGTCTGGCGATTTCACCAGCGGGCATACCTTCTTTGCCTTTTTGCGTTAATAATTTAAAAATAAACAAGCGAGATTCATGTCCAAGTGCAACAAATGCTTTAACGGCGGCGGTATGTTTCATGAGAGGTACATTTTTATAATTTTGGTATATTAGTAATATTTATTCTAGTAATACTAATGGTTTAAAATGTGACGATTCTATATATCTGGAAGTATGCTGGTGGTCAATATTTTATTTTGAAAACGCATGATGCGGAGATTTTGGCGTGATAACGTTTTTTGTAATTTTATTTACAGGCTGGTAATACCACCATGGTGGGGGTATATAAGTAGTTATGATAAAAAATGAAGAAAACATATTAGTGGAAATAATTCCTGTCCTAAAAGACAATTATATTTTCTTGGTAGTCAATCAAGAAACACGCGAGGCTGTTGTAGTAGATCCAGCGGTTGCACCCCCGGTATTAGATTATATTAATGAGCATCAATTAACATTAACCCACATTTTGAATACGCATCATCATAGAGATCATGTGGGCGGTAATTTAGCGTTAAAAGAGGCAACCGGTGCGGTTATTGTTGGTTATATTAATGATGCACACCGTATTGATGGTGCCCAAATGTTAGTTGAGGATGAACAACAGATAGAATTACTGGGACTTACTATTAAAGTGATGGCTGTGCCGGGTCATACATTGGGGCATGTTGTGTATTATATTCCTGAGAAAAGATGGTTGTTTTGTGGTGATACTGTCTTTGCCATGGGGTGTGGTTACTTATTCGAAGGTACTTATCAACAGATGTATTCAAGTATACAGCTTATAAAAACATTGCCAGATGAAACATTGATATTTTGCGCTCATGAATATACATTAACCAATGGCCTATTTGCATTACAAGAATATTCGGATAATTTGCAGATAAAAAAGCGTGTAGATAAGATAAAAAAAGATAGAAATGTGGGAAAAATAACGATTCCAACTACTATTGGCGCAGAAAAACTTACTAACCCTTTCTTTTTGGCTAGAAATTGTGAAGAATTTACTCGTCTTAGACAAGCAAAGGATGTATTCTGACCGCGCGTTTATCCAAGACGTTGCTTTTTTAGATCTGTGGTATTAAGTAAGCCTCCATATTTATCTTTGGTTGGTAGGGAGGGCGTGGTAGAACTTGCTGACGATTCTTGTTTTGGATAAATTGTAAGGTAACGTGTTAAAATGAAGATTCCGGTAGAGTAATTATGTTAGATAATATTGCGAATATGACAGATAGTATCATAAAGTGGATAAGTTCTGATGCCATGTGGGTGTCACAGGTATTTGTGGTCATTTTAGCTGCGTTAGTGCTGGCGTATATTGTAAGTAAAGCTATTAGCAATATGCGGATTAAGGCTAAAAAAACTAAAAACCCATGGGATGATGCGTTATTCCATGCGGCAAAGCGTCCTATTAAAGCGTTTATCTGGATTGTAGGGCTTACATTTGCGCTGGAGATTATTCATTTAAAAACAGGTGCGGATATTTTAACCGCTGCGTATCCCATGCGAGATGTTGGGGTTATAGCAACGCTTTGTTGGTTTGTGATTCGTTTCGTATCCAGTGTAGAAAATTATTATCTTAACAGAGATGAAGAGAGCATCGATCCTACTACTGTAGGTGCGGTTGGTAAAATATTGCGTGCAGCCGTGATTATTACAGCTATTCTTATTGTATTACAAACCCTTGGGTTTAGTGTTAGTGGTGTACTGGCTTTTGGTGGAGTGGGTGGTATTGCTATTGGTTTTGCCGCTAAAGACTTACTGGCAAACTTCTTTGGTGCTTTGATGATCTATTTTGATAAGCCATTTAAAGTGGGTGATTGGATTCGTTCTCCAGACCGTGATATCGAAGGTACAGTAGAGCATATTGGTTGGCGACAAATTCGTATTCGTACGTTTGATAAAAGGCCTCTTTATGTACCCAATGCTATGTTCTCAACCATTGCTGTTGAAAATCCTTCGCGCATGCAAAATCGAAGGATCTATGAAACGGTGGGGGTTAGGTATGATGATGCTGCGGTGGTGGGCGATATTGTAGCTGATGTAAAGCAAATGCTCAGAGAGCATCCAGAAATTGATACTAATCAAACGCTTATTGTTAATGTAAACAAGTTTGCACCGTCGTCAATTGACTTCTTTGTGTATACATTCACTAAAACAACTGACTGGATTACCTTTCATGATATTAAGCAAGATATTATGCTTAAAATTATTGAGATTATCGATAAACATCATGCACAAATTGCGTTTCCTACTTCTACATTGCATATTGCTGATAAGCTGACTATTGAAGGCTCGGCAGGAGCCAAGGCATGATTGTCGATTTTATCGTGGTGTGGGTAGTATTATGGTGGTTGGTGCTGTTTATGATATTGCCTGTGGGTGCACAGCCAGACCCTAACCCTGAAACAGGGCATGCGGTAAGTGCGCCTAAGAATCCGCGTATTAAATTAAAGATGATAGTTGCAACAATTGTCTCTGTGGTGCTTACCAGTATATATTTTTATCTTGTGATCCACGAGATTATTGATATAGAAGCACTTGTTAATTAACAAAGGTGATTAATTTATGTTACTGAGTCAATATTTTTTACCGGTATTAAAAGAAAACCCAGCAGAAGCACAGGTGGTGTCACATCGCCTTATGTTGCGTGCTGGAATGATTAGACAACAATCAGCTGGAATTTATACGTGGCTTCCTCTTGGACTTCGGGTATTAAGAAAAGTTGCTAATATTGTACGCCAAGAAATAGAAAAAGCTGGTGCAGTAGAGATATTGATGCCAACTATTCAAAGTGCCAGTTTATGGCAAGAGTCAGGGCGTTATGATGACTATGGCAAAGAAATGTTACGCATTACTGACAGGCATGATAATGCCATGTTATATGGTCCTACTGCCGAGGAAGTAGTAACGGATATTTTTAGAAATAACGTGAAGTCATACAAAGATTTACCACTTAATTTATATCAAATTCATTGGAAGTTTCGTGATGAGATTCGTCCTCGATTTGGGGTGATGCGTGGACGAGAATTTTATATGAAGGACGGTTATAGTTTTGATCTTGACCAAGAAAGTTCAACAAAAACCTATTTCAAAATGTATGAAGCTTACTTGAGAATCTTCAAGCGTCTTGGCCTAATGGCAATTCCTCTTAAAGCTGATAATGGCGCTATTGGTGGAGATTTGAGTCATGAGTTTCAGGTGCTTGCTGATACTGGTGAATCTCAGTTGTACTATGATAAGGCCTTTGAGGATATGCTTAATCAAGACACTTATGATGTTGCTAGTCTACAAAAACTATACGCAGCTGTGGATGACGAGCATGATTCGGCTAATTGTCCGGTAGATGATAGTAGCTTGCGCTCTGCACGTGGTATAGAAGTTGGGCATATTTTTCAGTTTGGGACAAAATATTCCAACGCGATGGATGCTGCTATTGACGATGCTAATGGTAAACGTACTCATCCGTGGATGGGCTCGTACGGTATTGGTGTCTCACGTGTGGTGGCTGCATTTATTGAGGCTTTTCATGATGATTCAGGTATTATTTGGCCAGAGGTTGTTGCTCCGTTTAAGGTGGGGCTTATTAATTTGAAGGTAAAAGATGAAACTTCTACAATATTTGCTAACAGCTTTTATGAAAAACTCCTAGCAGCAAATGTTGAAGTACTTTATGATGACCGTGATGATAGTGCCGGAAAGAAATTTGCTACAATGGACCTTATTGGCTTGCCCTGGCAGGTAGTTGTTGGTCCGCGTGGTGCAAAGGAAGGGGTCTTGGAAATTAAACGCCGAGGCACTGATGAGAAACAAGAGGTTTCTGTAGAGGCTGCACTTGATATGCTAACTGCTTAACACATTTTTTTATGTTTTCACGATTTGAACGAATGTTAGCCTTACGATATTTACGTTCTAAGCGTAAAGAAAAGGCAATATCTTTAATTGCATGGCTTGCATTTGGCGGCATTTCTTTGGGGGTGGCCACTCTTATTGTGGTGATGGCCGTGATGAGTGGTTTTCGTCAGGAAATCACAAGTAAAATTTTAGGAGTGCATGGTCATATTGCAGTGTCAGCCTATAATGGTGGTATCGAAAATTATGATGCTCTTATTGATACTGTAAAAGGCGTAAAACATGTGGTTAGTGCGGTGCCGATTATTGACGGTCAGGCAATGGCCACAACAGAATTTCATACCACAGGAACCTTGGTTCGAGGAATCTCAAAGCAAGACATCAAACATAAGTCGATTATCGCAAACAACATTGTTGAGGGTGACTTAGCATTTTTTGAAGGACGTGATGTTATTATGATAGGTACGCATCTGGCAAATAGTTTAGGGGTGCGTGTAGGAGACGATGTAACATTGATTTCACCGCAAGGTAACGCTACCGCCTTTGGAACCATGCCACGGTTAAAAAGCTATGAAGTGGTGGCGTTGTTTGAATCTGGCATGTTTGAGTATGATAACACGATGATGTTTTTACCTTTGGAAGCTGCAAGTGTATTTTTTCGGGTTCCGGAGGGAGCAAAATCAATTGAAGTGGTAACTGACGACCCATTTGCGTCATCGATTATTGTCAAAGACATTATTCGGGCAACTGGCAATGCATATCAGGTTTATGATTGGCAAATGCTAAATTCTGGTTTGATGAATGCACTTAAAGTGGAAAAATCCACTATGCGCCTTATTTTGGCGTTAGTGATTTTTATTGCATCATTTAACATTGTATCTTCCATGGTAATGTTGGTAAATGACAAGCGAAAAAGCATTGCAACGTTGCGTACTATTGGTGCAACGCGGGGAATGATGCTGCGTATTTTCTTTATGTGTGGTTCGCTTATTGGCATCATTGGTACGTTGGCAGGAGTGGTTCTGGGGATAGTATTTGCAACATATATTGAAGAAATTCGGCAGTTTATAGAAATGTTAGTTACGGGTAATTTATTTGACCCACGATTATATTTCTTACCACAGCTACCTCATCAGATAAATGCAGGTGATGTGGTCACTGCAATAATGGTGGGTATTGCATGTTCGTTTATTGCAACGTTATATCCAGCGTATAAGGCATCGCGTCAAGAACCGGTGGAGGTACTGCGTTATGAGTAAGAATGCTGTATTGCAGGCTACCAATATGTGTAAGTCATTTCATCAGGGTAATGAGGTGTTGGTGGTATTGGATAATGCTTCACTTGAAATATTAGAAGGTGAATTAGTAGCGTTAGTTGGTCAAAGTGGTAGTGGTAAAAGTACGTTTTTGCATATTGCAGGGCTCTTAGATAAGCCAGATAGTGGTCACTTAGTTATATGTGATCAATTATGCTCGGATGTGAGTGATTATACACGTACTATGGTGCGGAGAAATTCGATTGGCTTTATCTATCAATTTCATCATTTATTAGAAGAATTTACAGCAGTAGAAAATGTAATGATGCCTCAACTTCTTTTGGGAGTGGGACGCAAGGAAGCTAGGGCGCATGCCGAAGAAGTACTTGCCTTTCTTGATTTGGCGGATCGTCTTGATCATACGTCGGGGCAATTGTCGGGTGGTGAACAGCAGCGTGTGGCTATTGCCAGGGCCATTATTAATAAGCCTGCGCTTATTTTGGCAGATGAGCCAACGGGTAATTTGGATCCTGAGACAGCAGAAAATGTATACCAGATGCTTTTAAAAGCTGCAAAGGGCATGGGGGCTGCCGTGTTGTTTGTGACACATAATGAACAATTAGCAAGCCGAACTGACAGAGTGATGACCTTAAAACAAGGTGCCATTGTTAAAAAGGGCTAATACGCCAACATTAGTATCAAAGTGCGAGTTTCGTGAGTGCGAAGGTGGAAATGAAATGCCATTTTCTAAAAAAGAAAGGGTGTGTTATCTGCCAATATCGTTTCCAACGTCACCTGCAGTGTCGTTCACTGATGCGGCAAGGTCTGCCGATACTTCGTCGCTACGTCCGCTAGGTTGGGTGATTCTACCTTCCCATGCAGGAAGGTTCTGGTTTGTGATATCTTGGTGTAATTGGCCCAGTCTGTCGTGAGCATTGCGGTCTAGGATGTTAAAATAATCTGTTGAGATTTCGCCGCTTTTTTCAAGTGTAGAAATATGTTCACGAAACTTTCCAATAAGCATCATCTCTAATCCGCCCACGGCTTTTTCAGGGATGCCAGCAAGTTTGCTTACTATGTGACCAAATAATTTCCATGCATTACCTGCACCATGAGCATTTTGGATGTTTTTCATGGCGGTAATAATGGTATCTTCCACTAAGTTTGTGCACGTCTCTAATATCGATAATGTGTTGAGTCCGGCCATCATATAAGGAATTTTATCTGCAGGGCTTTCTTCGGGTTCATCGACAATGGTAGCGAGAGAATGAGGAGGCTTTTCTTCTTCATAGGCCATTTCTTCGAGTTCTTTGAGGAACTCTTCAGCCGTAAGATCGTCTTTTCCTTTGCCAATATCATTAATTTTTTCAGCTGCACGTTGTAGGCCAGCCTGAATTTGTTCAGGGCTTAAATTTTCTTCGTGCATGATGTTGCCAAGTTCTGAGCCTTTTGCTAGAAGGTTTCTGTAAGCAGCAGGACTAGCATCTCTTTCTTTGATCAGTGTATCAATGGCTTGCTTGCGTATGTCAGGAGGAAGACTACGTAAGAAGCGGCTCATATCATCAACAATGACTTCGGATTCTTTGTCGATAGGTACATTTGTTGTTTTGTCTAAAAATGGTAAGCAGGTTCGTTGAATGTCACGCTCTAATGCGGCATCAGCGTCAATAATATTGCCTTCTTGATCACGTGCCTTGCCACCATCAACTGCTTCAAATACAGGTATATCACGAAAGCCAGCTTGGTTAAAATGCTTTAATACTTCAAGCATGGCAGTATTTTTTCGGGCATCTTGGGCAGCGGCATCTTCTTGCGCAGCCGGACCAGCATGACCTGCACGGATTGCATCGGGAATAAAATTCGATTGTGGCTGACCAAGTGGCTTTTCATCAGTTGGCATAGTGTTACTCTTCTAAAATACCATTATTTGTGTCTTATATTCTAACATATAAATGTTAAGCATTTGTTACGAGGGTGTAAAAAATAGCAATTTTGGGCGATAAATTCACCTTTTTTGTTATTCATGAGGGTGTTTTTACCATGTTTTGAGCTGTTTTAATACGAAATGCTAATGCTTGCTTGACGTCTTCAGGTTCAATGCAATGGCTGTTTCGCATATCTGCAATGGTGCGAGATACTCTGATAATGCGGTGATAGCTGCGCATAGACAGAGACAGTCTATCAAATGCTTGATCAAGTAAGGTTTGTGCATCAGTAGATAAGTGGCATGTATCACGAAGTAGTTTTCCATTGGCGCGTGAATTTGTAATAATGGGGGTATTTTTATACCGTGTTCTTTGAATAGTGCGTGCATGCATTACGCGTTGTTTAATGGTACAAGAAGTTTCTTCTTTTTTGCTTGTTTGGTGAAGATCTTGAGGTCGCATGGCGCCAACTTCTACGTATAAATCAATACGATCAAGAAATGGTCCGGATAATTTTTGTTGGTAGGTTTGCCCGCAAGTAGGTGCTTTACTGCATTGACGGTTACTATCGCCTAAAAAGCCACATTTACATGGATTCATGGCGCAGATTAGTTGAAAATTGGCTGGGTATGTGACGTGTAGTTGTGCACGGCTAACTGTAATTATTCCATTTTCTAACGGTTGACGCAAAGATTCAAGCACCTGCCTAGAAAACTCAGGAAGTTCATCTAAAAAAAGAACGCCGCCATGAGCAAGTGTAATTTCACCAGGTAATGCTTTACGACTACCACCAACCATTGCTGGCATGGAGCATGAATGGTGTGGACTTCTAAATGGAGGTGTTGTTTGTAGCCCTCTATCAGATAAGTTATTAGTAATGCTAGCAATCATACTGGCTTCTAATAATTGTTTGCCACTGAGGTTTGGTAATATGCCAGCAAGAGCGCTTGCAAGCATTGATTTTCCTGACCCTGGAGGACCAGACATCAAAAGATTATGCCCGCCACTAGCTGCAATTTCTAATGCTCTTTTGGCTGTTGCTTGGCCTTTGATATCTGCCATATTAGTTGCAGGTGTGCTGTTTTGTTGGCTTATGGCTGGCTGGGCTGGTGGACTTAGAAGTTGTGTTCCTTTGAAGTGATTAACCAATTGCATGATTGATTCAGGCGCCAGAATTGATTTATTTCCAGACCAGTAACATTCATCGGCACATGATGGTGGACAAATAATGCCCAAATCATTGCTATTTGCGGCAATTGCTGCCGGTAAGGCTCCTGGTACGTGTAATATACGACCATCAAGCGAGATTTCTCCCATAATAACATAGTGCTTGAGCCTATCACTGGGCATGATACCAAGTCTTACAAGAATTGAACAAATAATAGGTAAGTCAAAATAACTGCCTTCTTTTGCAATGTCGGCAGGAGAAAGGCTAACAATAATGCGATCCGGTGGAATGGCTAGTCCAATAGATGTTAAGCACCCCCAGATACGATCGGTGGATTCTTGGACTGCTTTGTCAGGTAGCCCAACAATTTGAATACGAGTCATACCACCAACAATTTGGGTTTGTACAGTGACATCGATGGCCGAGATACCTTCAAAAGCGATAGTATTAATGATACTAGACATGTCTTTGTTTCCTTTTTACTTGCGTCTATTTGGTTAACTGGTTTATATCTTGCAGGTGCAAGGGATAATACAACTGGTAAATTTGGACTTTACGTTAATGCAAGTAAGAGACAATACAAAACGCATTTCGTTGCATGTCTTGATAGGTTTTTGCACAATTGTGCTTTTAGTGCTGGCTTATACAACATGGCGGCAATATGGCCTCAATAAACAAGAATATATCATACGTGCTAAAGAAGATTTAGAGCGAATGACTAATAATGTGGCTGCTAATATTAGTTTGCAGATGCAAGTGGTGGATCAAATATTGCAGCGTGCTATTGAAAAGCAACATATGAATTTGTTGTTTGGAAAGCATTTGCGAGGAAGTGTACGCCATAATATTTCGCTTTGGGTGAATGAGCATGACCTTATTGATGCGATGGTGTTGACCAACAAAGAAGGAAAAATTGATATTATTTATGCTCAAGATCGGCCTCATTTTGATGTTGAGCCAGGAACCGTATTTGCAGTAAGCCAATTATTTCAACACCATGTTCCTGATGATAAAGCAAAATTCTTTGCCCATGTGCTAGAATCAAAATCAGGGAGTAATAAGCCACGCATGATTGTGGGGCGTAGAATTGAAGGGGTAGACGGTAATTTTAAAGGTGTTATTAGTGCTGTAGTCAATACAGAAATTATCTCTGCGATGTTTGATCAATTGGCTGCTAATTCACATTTATCTCTATCGTTGTTATTAGATCGAGATCGTATTGTATTAGGAGATGATGTTCCGCAGTTGCACCTTTCTATTGTTGAGCAGGCAATACAGGATGTGAAGCAACAAAGTAGCGATGACAGTCCTGTATTAATTAGGGATATGCATTTGAACGATCAATTGACATTATTGTCATTTAGAATGTTAGATGGATTTCCGGTGGTTATGATGTTGGCTGCGGATGAACGGGATCTTTTATCGCTTTGGCAACAGCAGACAATGACATATTATGCGTTGGTTGCAATGATGTTGTTGGCGGTTATCGTGGTGGTTATATTGGTCGCCCAGCTTGCGTTTGCACATAAAAAACAGGTGCAGTTTGCGCAAAAGACATTGGCAGTGATGCATGGTAAGTCTCGTTTCTTTGTGAAGGCTAGCGATAAATTATTGACTCCAATCCATGCCGTTAATGGTTTTTCTCAAATGCTATTTGAGGGATATTTTGGCCAAGTTAATAAAGAACAAAAACAACGTCTTAGTGACATTACTCAATGTTCGGATCAAGTGCTAGAGTCTGTGACGCATATTGCTGAATTGGTGAGTGCAGATGTAGGTGAATTAGCGCTTAAAGAAGAGCAGGTTGATATTACGTCGGTAGTGCAAGGAGCAATGCGACTATTTGCAGCAAAGTTCCAAGAACAAAAAATTACATTGGTTGACAACACCTTACAAGATCACGTGATGCTTCAGGCTGATAGCGCAAGAGTGCGCCATATGATCGTGCATGTTTTGTCCAATGCGATTGTATATACACCTTCAGGGGGTACAATTAAAGTTGCAACGTTCTTTGATGTGTCGGATAACTTTGTTGTTGAAATTACTGACAGCGGTGAGGGGATTGCAAAAGAAGAACTTAGAGCCATTATTCAACCATTTGCCATAGAAGCTCATGCTAAGATTAAGCGTGTTAGTATTGGTTTGCCGTTATGTAGGCTGTATGCACAGCTTCATGGTGGTAAGTTTGATATAAAAAGTAAAGCCGATCACGGTACTAAGGTGACGTTTAGTTTTCCTAAACAAAGAGTGGTGGAAGCTAAGAAGAAGGTATTTGAGATGGGGATGTAGTTTATAGGGTTCTTTCTTTAAAAAGTTACACCAACTTTAAGGCCGTTTTCCCGGACCCTCTTTTCCTTACACATCATTTAGAGTGCAGGCCTTAGTCATATTATTACAGTATGCTGCCTTAACATTGAACGTCAGTTTTTTTATAGTTTAATAAGAAGCTTTAAAGTTAACATGAGGAGGAAAAGTAAACCCTGCGACGGGCGCGCAAGGAATCGTTATCAGTGGGCTGGAGCTATAGAAAAAGAACCTTAAGTAAAAAATAGCCACACAACAATACTACTTATTTTTACCCTACGCTGCTTCACACCAAGCACAAAAAAAGAGGGCCTCCAAAAGGAGGCCCTCAGTTATAGTAAAACTATCTTACGTATTACTGGAATAGCTGTAGTAAGTTCTGGATTCGGGCATTTGCCTGAGCCAGTACAGCTAGTGCAGCATCCGCACCTACTGTCGCTTCAGCGAACTTCGTAGACTCTTTTGAATAGTCTGTTTTAAGTAACGAGTCACTCGCAGCTTGCGCATTCTCCAAGCTTACCTCATTTGTGGTAATTGCAGAGTCAAATGCAGTAATCGCTGCTGAAATATCTGACAATGTCTCGATCACTTTATTTCGAGCTGTTTGTAAGATATCGTTTGCTTCAGCTGCATTTGCTGCTGTGTCGATACTTAATGTTTTTGATACGTTACTACTATCAAGGTAGATATCCTCAGTTTCAAGACCATTAAGTGATACACCAATGGTATTGCTACTGTTACTACCCACCTGGAAGGTAAGTGATTCGTTATCGGCTGTACCGAAGATAGCATTAAGTGCATTTTCTAGTGCAGTTTCACCATCGTCCGTAGCGATATTGATTTGACCAACATTCGTTACCACATTACCTAGATCTATTTCTAGTCGGTTACCGTCTGTAGTTGACTCACTATAGAAGATAAACTTAGGTGTAGAGAATGTTGTATTGTCAGCGTCTGCCAGATCAAGAATCTTGGTCGTAGCATTATATGCGCCGTCATTTGCAAGGCCAGTATTATCGAAACCAAATGCAGTCACGCCACCTGTTGTAGGTTTTGTGGTGTCATTTAAGTATGCGGTATAAGTAACGTCACCAATATCAACAGAGATAGTATCGGTTGCGCGACTTACACTAAATGTTCCGATATTTCCTAATGTACCAGTGTCACCAAAGCCATCGTTAATAAATTTAACGTCACCTTTGTTATATGCAGTAACATCTGTACCAGTAGAATCGAAGCCAACTAGACCATCAAGAAGTGTACCAATGGTACCCTTAATTTTGTGGTTACTAGCAGAAGCATCAACTTGTGTAAGCGCTGCACTTCTTTCTTGAGTGAAGACAACATTTCCAAGCTGAGTTTCAAAGTTATTGGCAATAGTGTCAGCTGCCTCTTGACCGCCTGCAGCAGTAGTAAATGCAGCAAGTTCAATATCAGTGGTGCCTACTTGTAACGAAAATCCGTTATCAGTAATATTACCACTATCATCTTTTGCTGCGTCAGGATTATAGAAATAAATGCGTTGGTTTGCTTTAATTCTATCACCAGCTGCTTCCATACCACTATTACCATCTATAGAGAATAGTTGTACTGGATCAGAGATGTAAGTGGTGCCATTAACTTCTACCGAGAACGTTAAGCTATTGCGTTCACCCGTAACATAACTACCTGCAGGTGTAGAGGTTGCATTAAACGTAGCTGCAAAGTTTGTTAGGCCACCAATTAAATTGGTATCGTAAGTTTCTTCGTTTGGATTAACGTCACGGTTAGA
Source organism: uncultured Alphaproteobacteria bacterium (assembly GCA_937907045.1). Classification (GTDB taxonomy): domain Bacteria; phylum Pseudomonadota; class Alphaproteobacteria; order Rickettsiales; family UBA6187; genus CALCTU01. The sequence goes on along the minus strand of CALCTU010000186.1, from coordinate 1,858 downwards.
TCCTAAAGTACGATTGTTGGCTGTTGCAATAGTGCTGATAGTCTCGCTCACAGCAGATGTACCGATTCTGTCACCACCAAAAGTAAGAGAGGTAGAAACGAATCCAGATGCAGATCCTACAGATGAAATTCCGAATTGTACGTAATTTGCAGCTTCACCTTTATCTACTGCCGTGACAACAACATTAGATGATTGAGCTTCAAACGTAAATTTTCTGAAAATTGCATTTGTACTTTCACTAGCAAGTTCTGCAAGCTGTGAAGCAAGTGCAGTAGTGCTGCCATATGTAGCACTTTTACGTATGGTAATTGTAGATGAGCTACCATCAACGTCGAGCAACTTAAAGGTTAGGTCACCGTCTGTAGTACCCCCAGTATTGGCAAAAGTAAGGTTAGCTTGGGCTGCAACTTCACCAAAACTTTGTGCACCAACTGTGGTAATAGCAGTGTCTTGTGGTACGATTGTTGAAGCGTCGTTGTTAGTAAGAACACGTTCTGTGCCCTCCATTTCAACCCTAGTTCCAGCTCCACCCCAGTCAAATTCAAATGTACCACCGGCATCACCACCATCGCTCATTAAGAAGGTGTAATCATTAAATTGAGTACCAACTTCACTAGCAACAACTCTTACTCTTCCGCTACCAAGGTCTTCGAATTCAAATGCGCTTGCTAAGTCACCTGTGGCGGCGTTTGCAGCAGCAATTAGCTTGGTGGCTAGATCTGTATTAGTATCGCCAACGGCAGTGCTGATGGAAATAGTTTTTGAGTCAGCGTTAGCATGTGTGCCTCGACTAATAACAAGGCTAAGGGTTGTGGCTGCATCTTCTGTACCAGATGAGATTGTGATGATGTTTTCAGCACGTTCACCGGCAGTAGTAACCAGACCACCTGTACTTTCTGCAGTTCCGGCTGTACCGAAAGCAGAATTACTTATGATACTGTAGTTTTCAGTAGCTAGCCCAGTAGCTGTAGTCAAACCTGAAGAGCCGCTAATTGAACCGTCTAGCAATTTTACACCGTTAAAGTTGGTGTTAGAAGCAATACGGTCGATCTCTGTAGTTAGAGCCGAAAATTCTGTATTAAGGAACGCACGCTCATTATCCGAAAGCGATGCATCCGAAGATTTAACCGCTAGGGACTGTTGCTGAAGTGTTAAGTCAACAATCTGTTCTGCGGCACCTTTTGCAGTTTCAAGAAGCCTAATAGCTTGTCCTGCGTTTTGGAGGGTAACACGAAGTACTTCTGCTGTTGAGCTAAGTACCGTACCAACCGACAAGTCAGCCACACCCACGTCGGATCTGTCTCCGCTGGCAAGTGATGATACTGAGTTGCTTATTTTTCCTGCGAATACGCGAATATTCTTCTGCGCCAGCATGGAATCATTAGAAGTAATATTAACCATTTTTTGTCTCCTACATGGATTAATAATATTAATAAAAAAATGTCACTCTAAGCTACATGCCTAGGGTTAATAACCTACTTTATAACAAAAAGCACAAGACTGTCAACAATTAGTTTAAAAAATATAGAGAAAAGTAACTATAACGCGTTTCAGTAGAGGTCGTTTTTTTTTCAAAGAAATGGTATTGCGTTGAAGGTGCCGCTCGGGCTTTTGTGCTACTGCACTGTAAATAAAGTTGCTCTTTGGCTTCATTCATGAATGGCATATAAATAAAAAGGGCCAATTATTAACTATAATTGGCCCTACATTAGCAACATTATACATCTGGTAAATTTATGAGATCATGTGTCGTAAGCTGTAGTTCGGATTCTGAAAAACATACTGGCTGGCTTGTTTTTTGCTAGCATCAATAAGAACAGGAGCTTTGGCATTCACGGCTAAGTGACGTTCTCCTCCT
>CALCTU010000185.1 GCA_937907045.1 uncultured Alphaproteobacteria bacterium | reverse complement strand
CGTTGTCAATTGTGCTCGAATCCCAGACCTCGGTACATGGAGGTAACTTATCTGTTGTTACTATCGATGGACATCAGCAGGTGCAGTATACACCGGCAGCGAACTTTAACGGTGAGGATAGTTTTACATATCAGGTATTAAATGATGAAAATGAGCCATCCAATACTGCTACTGTAACAATTACGGTGAATCCAGTTAACGATGTGCCCGTGACGGTTAATGATGTGGCTGTTGGTGATGAGGATACCATTATTCTGGTTGATGTGCTGGCTAATGATATTGATCCAGAAACAAATATTGCCGATCTTACGCTCAATCTGCCTGTGCCTGTTACGTTTAATGGAGGCACATTGGGGCTGATAACTTCCACTGAAGGTGTCACGCAAATAACGTATACGCCACCAGAAAATTATACCGGTTCAGATGGATTTATCTATAGTGTCATTGATGAAGATGGCGCCATGTCTAATTTTTCGGTTGCACTTATTACGATTGTTCCGGTTAATGACTTGCCTACAGCTTCGGGTGACTTGGTTGCCACTGACGAGGATGTGCCGGTTATTATCGATGTGCTAGCCAATGATAGTGATGTGGAAACGGCAACTAAGGATCTTAAAATTGACCTTGCTAGTACAATATCACTCAATGGCGGGGATATTTCGGTTGTTACAGTCAATGGTACAGAGCAAGTTCTTTATGCCCCTGCAAAAGATTTTAACGGTGAGGATACATTTGTTTATAGGGTGGTTGATGCCGATGGTGCCTTATCTTCAATTGAAACGGTTACCATTACGGTTAATCCAGTCAATGATGCACCCATTGCCGTTGCAGATTCGGTTACTGCTCAAGAGGATACGGTGACAGTTATCGATGTGTTGGCTAATGACAGTGATATTGAAGAGGGAATCGAAAACCTAACCATTAACATAGCAGAATCTTCGGTTAATGGTGGTTCTCTTTCTGTTGTAGAGATTGATGGGGTACAACAAGTTCAATACATGCCGGCAAGTAATTTTTACGGGGAAGATAGTTTTACGTATACCATAACAGATTCAGACGGTCAGACATCTGAGCCTGTTGAGGTAAATATAACGGTTAATCCAGTCAATGATGCGCCTATTGCGGTAAGTGATATTATTGAGACTGATGAGGATACGCCTATTACCATTGATGTTCAGGAAAATGATTGGGATGATAGTGCGTTGGTTGGAGTATCCTTGTTGAGCAGTACAACTGCCAATGGCGGTACGTTAACTATAGTAAATATTGAAGGTATTGATCATGTTCGTTATGAGCCTGCGGCAGACTTTAATGGTCAAGATAGTTTTACCTATACGCTTTTGGATGTAGAAGGGGTAGAGTCTGAGCCTGCAACCGTGACTATTAATGTGTTGCCAGTAAATGACGCTCCTATAGCTAGGGAAGATGAATATCTTATTAATAAGGATGCGATTACTGTATTTGACGTACTGACAAATGACACAGACATTGATACTGCAGTAGGTGATTTAACCATCAATTTAGTGAGTACTACTACTGAGCTTGAAGGAGTGCTCGAAATAGTTGAGGTAGATGGTCGACAGCAAATACAATATACGCCACCAGAAGATTATGCTGGTGTGGATGGATTTTCATATAGTATTACTGATGATGGTGGCTTAACTAGTCAACTGGTCACTGTAAGAATTACCGTAAACGATAATCCTGTTGCATTGCCTGACCTTGTAACAACAGATGAAGACACAACTTTTGTTATTGACGTATTAGCTAATGATAGTGATGACCTAACGGCTAAAGAAGACCTGCAGATTGTGCTATTTGGCAATACAAGTTCCAATGGTGGTGGTTTATCTCTGGTGGAAGTGGATGGTTACCCGCAAATAGAATACACACCACCTTCTGATTTTTCTGGGTCCGATTTTTTTGTATACAGATTGCGCGATGAAAATGGTGCTGATTCAAATATTATTTCCGTTTCAGTGAATGTTAATCCAGTTAATGACGCCCCAATTGCTAGTCCTGAATCTATTACCATAGATGAAGACACTGTTAGTGTTATTGATGTGCTGGCTAATGACACAGATGTTGAAGATACCATTGATAAGCTTAGTATCACACTGCCAAGCAGTACAACCGATAATGGTGGGACAGTTTTTGTGGTAAATGTTGATGGTCACCAACAGGTCCAATACACGCCAGCTGCAAATTATTATGGTGAAGATAGTTTTACCTATAGTGTTGTAGATGAAGGTGGATTGGTTTCTGATTCGGTAACAGTTAATATCACCATTAATGCAGTCAATGATGCACCAGTTGTTGTTGATGATTATGTTGAAGTTAATGAAGATACATCGGTTACCATTGACGTACTAGCTAACGACTGGGATGATAGTTCATTGGTTGGTATTTCATTATCAAGTACATCAACTACCAATGGCGGTACGCTGTCGATTGTGATGATTGATGGTAAAGAGCATATTCATTACGAACCGCTGGCCGATTTTGATGGAGAGGATAGTTTTACATATACTTTAGTGGACAGTGAAGGTGTTGAATCTGACAGTGCTACTGTTACAGTTAATGTGTTGCCAGTAAATGATCCGCCAATAAGTCATTTTGATGAGCAGTTAATAAACAAAAATACGGTTAGTGTTTTTGATGTGTTGGCTAATGACGTTGACATTGACACCCCAAAAGATGCTCTTACTATTAATCTTCCTATTGCATTTTCAGCAGCTGGAGGTCTATTAGAAGTGATTGAAGTTGATGGGGTGCAGCAGGTGCAATATACGCCTCCATTTAACTTTACTGGTGATGATGGCTTTACCTATACTATTACAGACCAAGAAGGATTGACAAGTCAGGTTACGGGTGTGTTGGTGGTTGTGAACCAAGAGCCACAAGCTCAAGGTGACCATGTTGTTACCAATGAGGATGAAGCAGTTACCATTGACGTTCTTTCTAATGATACGGATGATTTAACGTCTAAAGAAGAGTTAATCATAGGCCTGGTATCTGAAACAACCAGTAATGGTGGAACTGTTGAGGTGGTGCAGGTCAATGGCCACCAGCAGGTGCAATATAGTCCTGCTGCTAATTTTTCTGGAGAGGATACATTTACATATAAGGTAGTAGATAGCAACGGGCTAGAGTCGGAAGAGGTTGTTGTTACGGTTAATGTGGCACCGGTAAATGATAGTCCAATTGCGGTAAGTGATGCGATCATTATTGATGAAGATGTTGTGACGGTTATTGATGTACTTAGCAATGATACCGATGACGAAAGCTCTATTGATGGACTAAGCATTAACCTAATATCGGAGATGTCTCTTCATGGGGGGCGTTTGTCTGTGGTTACTGTTGATGGTCATCAGCAGATAGAATATACCCCGTTTGAAAATTATTATGGTGAAGATAGCTTTACCTATAGTGTTACCGATGAGGGCGGGCTTGTTTCAGAGCCAGTGACGGTAAATGTCACGATCAATGCAGTTAATGATGTTCCAATTGCAGTTGATGATGTGATTCAGACAGATGAAGATGTACCAATTACTATTGATGTTCAGGCCAATGACTGGGATGACAGCGCATTGGTTGGGGTGTCGCTTGTTAGTACGACTACTGCCAATGGTGGTACAGTGTCTTTGGTTACTATTGATGGTAAGGAACATGTGCAATATACTCCTGGCGCCAATTTTAATGGTGAAGATAGTTTTACCTATACATTGGTTGACGTAGAAGGCAATGAATCTGAAAATGCTACTGTAACTATCAATGTGTTACCAGTAAATGATGCTCCGGTAGCAGAAGGTGAGGTTGTGCAGGCAATAGAAGGTGAGGCTGTTGTTTTTGATGTCCTTAGTAATGAAGTTGATGATGAGTCTGCTATTCATGATTTAAGCATCAACCTTACCTCAAGCATTTCCACAAATGGCGGTACGTTATTGGTGGTAGAAGTGGATGGTCGTCAGCAAGTGCAATATGTATCTGCAGATGGATTTGTTGGCCAAGATAGCTTTGCATATACAGTTACTGATGCCAGTGGCCTTACTTCTGATGAGGTTGTAACTATTGTGACGGTTGAAAGCGGAAATGAGCCGCCTGTACTTACTGCCGATTCATTGTTAGTTATGCAAAATATGGCAGGTGTAGTGGATGTGCTTGCCAATGATACTGATGACGAAACTGTGATTGAAGACCTCAATATTAATTTATCATCTACGACTTCGTTCAATGGTGGGAGTTTATCAATTGTACAAATTGATGGCTATCAACAGGTTATGTATACCCCGCCAACCGATTTTATTGGTACGGATAGTTTTACGTATACTGTTATAGATGAAGGTGGTTTGGAATCTACTTCTGCAACAGTTACGGTTACTGTGAATGATACGCCTGTAGTTCACGATGATGCTTTTCAGATGCTTGAAAATACCAATAGTGTATTTGATGTGATTGCCAATGATGAAGATTTGGTAGGAGGTATTGTTGGTATTTTAGATGCTGAAGGTAATGCGATTGCTCCATCGGGGCTTGCTACGCCTAACGGACATATCATCATTGCTGATGATGGTGGGGTACCAAAAATTGTTTATACCCCTAATACAGACTTTATTGGGTTTGATCAGTTTTCATATTCGGTGGTTGATGCTAATGGAGGAGTTTCTGATGTTGCACATGTTACTGTATTAGTGGGTGACCCACCTCAGCTAGATACTAATGGTAGCGATTTTGTTCAACTGGATTCAAGCGTTACATTTTTTCAGGATGAAGTGTTTATTCAAGAACAGCTGGATGCTTCAATGCCATTTGTGATTCAGGATGTTCAAGAATCAGGGACGTATCCATTCTCAATTAATGATGGTGTTGGTACAATTCGATTCACTGAAGAATCAAGTGGTAGTCTGGCTAGTTTATTTGTGTGGCCGCTATTGGACGCAAAAGGAAAATATAATAATTTCGACCGACAAACCAAAGATTCCTTCAAGGATCCCACCGAAGGTGCCGATGGTCTGATTACTGGTGGTATTGCGTCAATGCATTCGGTGATAGGATATTATTTTATTGGTGAAGATGGTGTTATTAGTAACCCCACCATTTTGTGGGAGTATGAAGGAACTGCAAAGAATGTTCCCTCTCAGGAAGTGGGTAAAGTCATTGATAGAGAAAAAACGCTTGGGTCTATTCCAGCCAATCAAACAATTGGCATTTTCATGATATCTGGTTTGCTTACTTCCAATGTAAGTAGATCAAGACAATTTGATGTAGAGTCGGTTCGTTTTGATAAAGAGTTGTCTGTTAATGACAATACCAACCAAGAAATTGTCGAAAGTCTTGTATTTGAAGCATTTGTTAATGGTGGTGATACACTTGAGACTTACAGTTATGATGATCTTATGCCCGATAATACGATCTCTAAGTCAGATCCTGCGTATAAAGAACCAATTGGTGAAGGGCAGTCATTAACGCCTAAAGATATTTTGGAAGGTCACCCTTTCCAAGATCATCAATCGGTTCATCCGGTGGTTATGTATCATACGGCAGAAAGTGAGTATGAGAACTTGCAAGTTATCAATCAAGCAACCGGTGAAAAACAGGTTCAGGTAGTTGGCGGGATAGGGCCAACTGGTTCGATTATTATTGCATTTGAGGATACCACTCCTAATCAGGTAGAGGGCGGGGATGTAACTTATGACTTTAATGATTTTGCTTTTATACTAAATCCTGATGTTCCCGTTGTCTCGAATCATATTTCTGGCGTGATAGCACCATATTTGCAGATGCAAGATGACAAGGGTGATATTGTTTTGGTAGATGTGACCATTCAAGATGCTCAACATGGTGATCGTTTGTTACTTGATACTGCAAATTTTGATGTTGATGTCGATCTTGATTCTACGTCCGATGCTACATCGGATGTAATGATGTTAGTCTATGGGGCTGATGGTGTAATAAAACATGTTGATTCTGGAGTGGATGTTCGTTTTTCTAATGGCCATCAAACCCTAGATTTTACTATGGATAAGGATGCCATTGATACGCACTTGCTTACCTTATTTACGCCGGTGGAAATTTTTGAATTTGTACTCAGAGGAATAAAATTTGCAAGTGATGTAGAGCAAACTACGTTGTTTGATAGGCATGTTACGTTTACAGCCACTGATGGAGATGGATTACAGAGTAGTTTGGCGACAGTGACAATATCGTTGGATGTGAAGCCTAATAGTGCGCCCAGTGTTGGTGATGACACTGCTTTGGTGCAAGAAGGTTCGGTGGTTGATATTGATGTGTTGGCTAATGACGTTGACGATACTACCAATGCTGAAGATTTAATTATTTTATTATCGGCACATACAACAAGCGAAGGTGGAAAAGTACAAGTTCTTGAAGATCCGGTTACTGGTATTTCTTATATTCAATATACGGCTCCTTCTTCGGCTCCGTTATCTGGAATAGATAGTTTTACGTATCAGCTTCTTGATAGTAACGGTAATGTTTCAAGTCAGGCGACAGTATCGGTTACCATTGCTTCACTTTCTGAGAATGCACCAAAGGTGGATGCTTCAGGCGATGATTTTGAAAACCTAGATGCAACAATAACATTGCCAGTAAATGCTATCTCTGAAAGTTTTCAAGAGTCGCTTAATACACCATATCTTGATGACCAGGGTGTTATTGATGTTAAGAACGCTACAGATGTGAAAAGTAGCATTGGCTTGTTTGAGTTTGATCAGGACGTAATAGACCTTGGTGCCAGTTTGGTTTCGTGGCAAAAAAATTCAGGAAAAGAAATTACCGGTGGTGAGACATGGTTACATACTGTGGTTGGTTATTACACGGTTGAGGCTGATGGCAAAATAGTTGATCCACAGATTTTGTGGGAAAGCCAAGGTAATAAGGGCGGAAACATTATTGTTGGTGATGTGGTCGATAGCATTACTGCTAATATTCCTACTATTTCTGCTGGCCAGACAATAGGGTTTTATATGATATCGGGTCTGGTAACGCCAGCCAGAGCAGGTCTTCCGCGTTTTGATGTTCAAAGTGTTAGTTTTGATAAGGACGTATTTATTACTGATGATAATCAGACTATTGTTGAAAGCTTAGTATTTGAAGCTTTCACTAAAGATAATCCGGATGTTCCTGGGAATACAACAGAAACATATACCTATCATGATCTTACCCCAGATACATCGGCCAAGAAAAATGATGATGTCGTTTCTGGTCAAAGTTTAAAACATAAACATCTTCTTAATGGGGATAATTTTGGGAAGCCATACGACACAAATCCAATAAGAATGTATCACTCTGCGGAGCTTACATATAAGAACTTGGAACTACATGATGGTGAAATTCATATAGTTGCTGGATTTAGTCCATCAGGTTCGGTGGTGTTTGGTTTTGAAGATTTAGCTTCAGACCAAAAACGTAATGGCGATGGTACGGATAATGATTTTAATGATTTTGTATTTGAGTTATTTGTTGATCCGCTAACACTGACTAACATTGATGCTAGTTTTGTTGCTCCTGATGTTCATATTATGGATGATACGGGTGCTATTGTCTCTGTAGATATTATATTATCAACCGCGTTTATAGGGGATAAATTGTTATTGGATATTGCCGCAATTGATCCATTGCTAGAACTTTCTGTTTCTTCAAATACATTGTTAACTTTGTCATCCAAGGATGGTAGTGCGGTGGATGTTAGTTTGTTTGAGTCGGTGATTAAATCACTTCGTTTGGTCAGTGAAGAAGATTCCCCACAAGGAGGTGATAGGTTAATTGATATTATTGCAAAAGATGGCGATGGTTTAACCAGTATTGTCTCTACAATAACAGTTCATATTGAGGCTCCGGAAGATGCTTCTGGGCGTATAGAGTTGGTAGGAACGGAACAGGATGATATCATTACTGTGGATGTAGATGATTCTCAAGATTATCACATTAAAGGTTTTGGCAATCAAGAGGGTACATTTGATCAGCTAGGTGGTGGAAAAGGAAATGATATTATTGAAGGTGGTGCTGGTTCAGATGTATTATGGGGGCACCAAGGAGATGATGTCCTAATTGGTGGTGCAGGCATTGATATTATGCATGGCGGTCAGGGTAGTGATTTGTTTATTCTCAATGATGGTGATGCTGAGAATAATGTGCTATTTCCTGATAAAATATCTGACTTTACACCAGGGGAGGATCATATTGATTTGTCAGGGGTTGCAGGTATTAATTCATTTGCAGATCTTACCATTACCGACATTTCAATTGGTATAGAAACGGGTATTGTTATTGCTAATGCTGCCGCTAATTTCAAAATGCATTTGACAGGGGTGACTCAATCCAGTCTAACAGAAGATGATTTTATTTTTGTGTAGGGAGTATCCTTTTTGTCCATGAATCCGGTTGCACAGATAGTTGCTGCTTATAAGCGGCATTTGTGGTCGCTTATTATATTTAGTGCGGTGATGAATGTACTTATGTTACTGCTGCCTATTTATTCGTTACAGGTATTTGATCGTGTGGTTAGTAGTGCCAGTGTTGATACGCTGATAATGCTAACTCTTATTGTGCTGGTTTCGTTTGTTGCATTTGGTGTGTTATATATGGTGCGTTCGTTGATGATGGCCTCCACTAATGGCTGGATAGATACGCATGTTGTTCCTGATTTGTTAAGAAAATCGATTCTGCAGTCCAGTGGCCATGGTCGTGTTGCTATGGGATACCACATGCGTCAATTAGGAAGTATTAAGCAATTTGCAAATACTCATGCCATTAATTTCTTCTTTGACTTGCCATTTTCGGTTCTTTTTTTGGGAGTCATTTATATGGTGCATCCCTATCAAGGTATTTTATGTACGTTAGGGATTGTAGTGATTGTATCAGTTGCGCTGGTGTACGAAATGCTCATCTGCGAAGATATAAAGGCCTCTGATGATAGTTTTGCTCAAAATATCAATATGGCAGATGAGGCAGCGCGTAATGCTGAGTCGGTATTAACATTGGGAATGACGCCTAATATCATTCGTAATTGGTTTAGTAATTATCAGCAGCATTTAGGGTATTACCATAAGGTACAAGTGAAGTCTTCGATGCTACTCAGTTTCTTGAAGACAATTCGGTATATGGTTCAGGTATTGGTTGTTGGTCTGGGAGTTTATCTCGTATTACAAAATGATCTTACCCTAGGGGGGGTGATTGCGTGCTCAGTGTTAGTGTCTCGGGCTTTGGTGCCGTTTGAAACTTCTACCATGGCGTGGAAAAGTTTTGTTGAGGCCAGAAAGGCGTATGATGCCCTAAAAGAAGTTTTCCCCGAGACCGATCAGACGATGGATAGTTTAGTTGAGTTGCCAAAACCCAAGGGCAATATTCATGTTAAAGAAGCGACCTTGTTAGCTCCGACCACGGGCATGCCGATATTGCGTCAAATTACTTTTAAAGTAGCTGCAGGCCAGTCGATGGTTATTATAGGGCGTAATGCAGCAGGTAAATCAACATTAGCTAAGCTGCTTGTGGGGGCGCTAATTCCAAATAAGGGAGAGGTAAGGCTTGATGGTGTGGATGTGAGGTTTGCAGCAGAGCATGATCTTGGTAAACATATTGGTTATTTACCTCAGGTGCCGCAATTATTTAATGCATCGGTTGCCGAAAACATTGCGCGTATGGATAAGGGAGCCATTGACAGTAATGAGATGTTGCGTGTTACTTCCATGCTCAATATGCATGATATGATTATGCATATGCCAATGGGGTATGAGACACCATTGGGAAGTGATGGGTTTATGTTATCGACTGGGCAGCGCCAAGCTATTGCATTGGCACGAGCTTTTTATGGTAATCCTGCGTTTGTTGTATTGGACGAGCCTAACGCATACTTAGACCGCCAAACTGAAGCTGGTTTGCAACAAGCACTTGACCAGGCTAAGGAGCAAGGTACAACGGTTGTTATTATTTCGCACAGTAAATGGCTAATTGATTATGCGCAAAGTGCAATGGTATTGGAGCAAGGACAAATAAAAATGATGGGGCCAAAAGAAAAGATTCTTCAACGTTTAACCG
>CALCTU010000184.1 GCA_937907045.1 uncultured Alphaproteobacteria bacterium | reverse complement strand
GTTTCATGGTGTTTGTAATTTAAACAGTCTTCGGTTTTCATAAGTTCACTTATTGGACCAAGCGCCGCTTCAAGCTTTGCTCTTTCTTCGTCAAGTTTCGTTCTTGAGCTCTCCAGTTTCATCTTTCGAGTATACTGAGCCACTGCTTCTAAGTGAGTTTGCCGTTTTTTATGGGCAGCGTAACCAATAGCAGCTGACAACACAACGGCAGCTGCTGGCCAGAGTACTTGTGATGGTTCAATGTCTTCCCACCATGATGGTTCCATTTTTGGTTTTTTGGAACTAGATGGAAGTGTTTTTGTTAAGTCGGGTGTTGGATTTTTAAGGTATTGTTGCTTAGCTTGGTCAAACCACTTGGTTTGTTTACACGTTTTGCGAAGGTTATCCTTGTCAGCAGATTGTGGCATAACCGAAATAAGATCTAAGGTTGCTTTTTTAAGTTTAATAAAAAAGTTTTTGCTCAGCGGATATATCTGTATGGGTTCTCCATTGTATTTACGAAAAGTAACATTTTCTGATTGAGACATCAGTGTCTTTAAATAGTACTTTACAAGATCGTTTTGCTTTGTGCTTGGGAGGTTTTCGAATATTGGTGTTGGAATAATCGGATCCAAAGAATTTTTGTAGAAGGCCTGATTTAATGGCGATAAAGCACCTTTGGCTTGGAATGGCTTGAGATATGCAAATACTGAGTGAATGCCATCATTATTTTTAAAATGTTTATGAACTCCAAGTGTAACTGCGGATCTAGCAGTTTCGCTTAATAAATGTTTGTCGAGAGTTTTATAAAAATCTTGAATTACGGATGCAACCTTTGAAGAGGATCCATCCAAAATATTCTTGTATGGTTCAAGCTCTTTAACAATAGTGTCAACGATAGCTTGAATATTTGACACGCTTTCACCCTCTGAAACGGTACCGAAATTTTGTGCTTCATCAAGTGTAATTGTGCCTTCAAAGTAGCATGCCAGTGTGTACTCTAGGGCTAGGCTGGAAGCATTCTTTGTCAAAAGTTTAAGTGTTTTTGCTGCATGGCTTTTATCAAGGTAACGTGCTTTAAATGCTAATATTTGTGCCTGATTGTTGAGAGCATCATGAACGTCAGCTTTGACATGTGAGTAACGTTCAGGCTTGCTCCAAAATTCATATAGCTGGTCAAGTGCAATTTGAGATCCTAGGTTGGCAGCTCTTACTAGATGAGTAAGGGCTATATTTGTACGTCCAAGTGATTTAATTGTCGGTTGGTCAGGGTTGGTTTGTATAAGGTGTTTAGCATAAACAATATGTGAGGCAGGGTAATTGGAAAATTTATTTACTGCATCATGTATGACGTGTCGCGGTTGGTGTGGAAGATCTGTTCCTAAGGCTTTATTGACAGGGTCATCGTCCAGGAATGTTTTTTCTTCATAGGATGGTTCTTTCAAAGGATTTTTTTCTTGTTTACCAAAAGCTTTCTTGATCTTTTCATTAAATGCCAATTGGGCATCTGATTCAGGGGTTATGGAACGGTTTGATTGTAATTTTAGCAGGGCATCTTCTAAACCTAGATTGTCATATTTTTTATCTAGTTTTTTAGCTATAGTTCTAGCAACTTTAAATGGCATAATATGGTATAGGTTGTTAGCAACCAAGCGGTTGTACTTTTGTAAGTCAGCCCGTGCTACTCCCAGTTTTTCAATCTCATTATAGATTTGATTTATTCTGTCATACCGATCAGTGTTTTTTATTGTGAAAGAGTGCATTTTCTCGTTTACTTTCACGGTAAGTGTCAAAAGGCTACCTTGTTCTATAGCTCTTTTGTGTATTCTTCTAAGGTCTTCAAATAATTGTCGATCAAAACCAGTTTTTGGGAGTTTTGTGTCGAGTAAATGAACTAGTCCTGGTGACCTACCATATAGTTCTACAAATACCATGCTTCTATAAATCTCAAGATAAAGCCAAGGTTGAAATTCTTGATCATATTTACCCGTATTTCTGATATGTTCTTTATGCTTTAATAAGATTTTTAAGCAATGTTCAAGATGTCTTGTTCTGTCAGTTACGTGTACTTGATAATGAGAATTAAATAAGCGTGGTGGCTCTCCTTGCCTTTTTGCGGCATGTTCATAGGCCGCCATCATCATATCAGTAGGTATGCTGTTTGGAATTTTCTCGGGTTCGCTTAGTATTGAACTTAGGTTGTCAATAGGATCGGGCGAAACGGGTGCTAAATACATTCCTCCGTGGAGCAATTTTGCTGCCTTAAAGTTAAGAAAAGTTACGGTACTTTTATCAATTTTAAGGAGTTGAGCCTTTTGAGGATCATTCTTTATAATGTCCTCATACCTGCGAGCAATTTCTAGTGTAATAATACCAGGTAAATATAATATTCCGGTTTCGGATTGTTTTGATCCGCCAGCAGCATAACTGTCGGCTATTTCATTCCACTTTTCTACAGGAGTTTGGTCTAGCTCCGCAATTGCTTGGTGGTATTTGGTTTTTTGTGCTTTACTTGGGTTTTCTAGAAGGTCAATGCGATATTGAATATAGGACCTGCTTTCTTCCAGATATTCTGGGGTAAAGCCATATACACCTAACTGTGGATTATCATCACTTATCAGAAATAAATAGCCTTTTAAATTTTTAAGTGACGGATCTTTTCTGACAATGTGATTTCCAACCTCTTGTACATTAATGTCCTTTATTTCAGGATAGGTGAAGTCAGAAGGTAACGGGGGAGTAACAAAGTCAAATAATAAAGTGGTTGCTTCTTCTGATCCTCGTGCTATTGCTAAATTCAAGTAAGTGACAACATTGGTGAATTGAATTTGTTTTTGCCATGGATCGGTCGTTTTATTAAAATATGCCATATTTTGCTTGGCAATGTATAAGAAGGGTCCAGGATATTGTGATCTACTGTTATTCATTATGGCTAACGATCCTTTTCTAAAATCTTCTTTGCTTAAGCCATGCAAAGATCGTTCTGTAGCAGCCAGGGCATGTAGATTTTCTGGGGAAGTGTCGATGCCTTGTATTGTTCCAACTTTTGGAAGTTTTTTTAGTAATTCAATAACGGCATCAATGTTATTTTTAGTAGTGCTTGTTGTTGAGGTGGCTGTAGTCGGCACTTCTTTACTAGGGTCAGTTTTGCCGCTTATGGAGGAGGTGGTGCGTGAAGGGTTGGTAGGTGTTTTGGTGATTGCTCCTAATGCAGCCATCATTAAATAGCCTTGGTAAGACAATGCAGCTGAGGTGTTTGTGGGGGCTGGGGCAGTTGGCTTAGAAGGAGGCATAATGAAATACTTGCAATAAAAGTTAGTGGGTTGCGCATATTAGCGGCAATTGGGATTCTAGTCAACCATGATAAGTTAAATTATTAATATTACTTCAAGGGTGAATTTTGGTTGAATATTACTAAATTATACCCATACTACATCATGGTTTTTAGTTGATTATGTGATTGGCTTTCGTCACAATTGCGTTCTAATATATTAGCAATATCGTGGAGTATTTTATGATCAAGCCAACCATTACTATTGATCATGATGACATGCAGTTAGCCCATTTATTAAATCACTGCTGTAAGGTGGTCTGTAAAGAAGAAGTTGATTATGCAATTTATAATAAGAAAGAACAGATTGATATAAGAGATGTTAAATCCAATAGATTAATATCTCTCGATAAACCACTGAAATTGAATGATCTATTTAGTGTATTCTCTGGTGAGGTACATGAAGGTATTATGATAGGTGGTATTAGCTTTAACCCCATACATTGCACTATTTCATGTGCAGGAGAAGAACTAGAGCTAACAGAAAAAGAATCTCAGTTGTTACAATATTTGGCTCTGAATCGTTCACAAGAAATTACAAAAGAAACGCTTCTTGAAGATTTATGGGACATTAAAGATGATGAGGTTGAGTCACATACTTTACAAACGCATATATATCGATTGAGGCAAAAATTAGATAGTTTAGGGGGGCAAGATTTACTACAAACTACCGAAGGTGGTTATACCGTTAAATAATGCTATTTTGGTCTTAAGTGGTTGTGTTTTAAAATAGTTTTCTTGTTCACATCAATTATCATGATGTTGTGAAGAGGCTCTAATGTTTTTTAAGATTCGTTTTTCCATTTCTTTGATTTCTTGAGTGATGGCTTCTTTAATTTCGATACGACTTTCTTGTGCAGAGTGATCAGCTTCACTATGCATTGCATTAACAATAATAGCTATAAATAAGTTAAGCATTGTAAATGTGGTTATAAGTATATAAAGAATGAAAAAAATCCATGCATTAGGATGCTGATCCATTATCGGCCTAACTATGCCCATAGACCAGCTTTCTAGAGTCATTATTTGAAACAGTGTGAACATTGTTTCGCCAAGAGAGCCGAACCATTGTGGAAATGTGTTTCCATATAAATGTGTTCCGATAATGGCAAACACATAGAAAAAAATCATCATGATAGAGGCGACGGAGATAATACCGGGAATAGAAGAAAGTAAGCCCTCTATGACCTTGCGCATGGTTGGAACAGTGGATAAAAGCCGTAAGACTCTCAGTACTCGTAGAGTTCGAAGTGCTGAAAAAGACTCAGAAGAGGGAACAAGTGCAATCCCTATAACAAACAAATCAAAAATACACCATGGTCGTTTAAAAAATTGGAGTCTATAGGCAAATAGTTTAAGTAAAATTTCGCAAGTAAATAACAGTAAAATAATTGAGTCTATAGTTACAAGAACGTTGCCATATTGATGCATTAATGAATCATATGTTTCTAATCCAAGGATAATAGAGTTAATAATAATTAAGGTGATAATAGTACGCTTAAATATTTTTTGCTCAATAAAGCTTAGTACTGCTTCTTGCATGGTATTACTCTAAGAATAGTTGAGCAAGTGCATAATATAATGGTATGCCTATAGCAATATTAAAAGGAAATGTTATGGCAAGTGACATTGGTATATAAATAGCGGCTTTAGCTTTTGGGAGAGCTAATTGCATTGCAGCAGTCACTGCTATGTAGGAGGCACTAGCAATTAAAACTATAAATAATGTTCCTGTCCCGATATCCAGGCCAATTAATCTACTAATAACTAACCCTATGCAGGCACCAATTAATGGCATGTATATGCCAAATAATACAAGGCGTATGCTGAATTCTTTCAGATGGTGTATTTGTCGAGATACGACAAGACCCATATCCAGCAGAAAGAAGGCTAGTATTCCGTGGAATGGTTCTATCAGAAAGCCATTCATCTTTTCCATTCCAGATGTTCCACTTGCCCAACCAATCAAAAAAGAACCAGATAATAACAATATGGCACCATTAGTAAATATTTCACGACTCAGTCTTGATGAAGTTTTAGAGGTTTCTTGTATTGTTTTGGGTTCTGCTTTGTGTGCAATAAATAAGCCTGATAAGATGGCAGGGGCTTCCATTAAAGCTAACACGGCAACAATATATCCGGCATATATGATTTCATTTGCATTAAGAAAACTAACGGCCGTTACAAATGTTACCATGCTAATAGAACCGTAATGTGCAGACAGAGCTGCTGCTGTTGAGCTGTCTAATTTGGTGGTTAGGCGTAATAAAGTATAACCTAAAAATGGCTGTGCAAATCCAGTTAGTATCCCAGCCACTATAGTATAGATAATTTGGGAATTAATATCTGGAGTTTCTGCAATTGCTACCCCCCCTTTAAATCCAATAGCCATCATCAAATAAATTGCTAAATAACGGCTTATCTGGTCTGGAACATTGAGATCTGACTTTAATAATCCGGCAATAACACCCAAAATAAAAAATAATATTGGTGGGGATATTAAATTTTGTATAAATAATTCGATGATTTGCATGTAATTTCTTTTTAATTAATATTGATGTTTGTAAGAGAATCTCAATATAAGATAACCAAGAGTACCTGATAGTAATGAACCAGTTAAAACGCCTAGTCTTACAGCAGTTTGATGTTCAATGTCTGTAAAAGCTAGCGTTCCAATGAATAGACTCATAGTAAATCCAATTCCTGTAAGCAGTGCCATTCCGTAATATTGTGTCCAATTAACATTTTTAGGTAATAAGCATAAATTGGTGCGTGTAGCAAGAAATGTTATGGCCATGATTCCAATTTGTTTACCAAAAAATAAACCTGCTGCAATTCCCAATGTTATAGGTTGCGTTAATAATTCGAACGAAAGGCCTTGAAATGATACGCCAGCATTGGCAAAAGCAAAGATGGGTAAGACGGCATAGGCAACCCAAGGATGTAGTTCATGCTCCAAAGACCTGGCGGGAGATTTTCCGGATTCATTTTTGGCACGCAAAGGTATAAATAATGCAAGCACAACACCTGCCAAGGTAGCATGAACCCCTGATTTTAGTACACATGCCCACAAGAATATGCCAAGTAAAATATACGGAGCAGGACGCGTTATATTTTTTTTATTTAAGAGATACAAGCCAATAATGGCTATACTTCCAAAGCCTAAGGAGGTGATAGAAAGGTTATCCGTATAAAATAGTGCAATGATAATGATGGCGGCCAAGTCGTCAATAATTGCAATTGCTACAAGACAAATTTTAAGTGTCTCAGGAACTCTTTTTCCAAGTAATGTGATAACACCCAAGGCAAAGGCAATATCGGTTGCTGCTGGAATTGCCCAACCATTTATAGCTTGGGTATCGTTCCAGTTAATGTAGCTATATATAAGTGCTGGAGCTGCTAAGCCACCAAATGCAGCCAAAGCTGGAAGCATAATTTGTTCTTTGCTTGATAATTGGCCTTCCAAAATTTCGCGTTTGATTTCTAAACCAATTAGAAAAAAGAAAATGGCCATTAACCCGTCATTAATCCATAGCAATAATGGCTTGTTAATAATAAAAGCTCCAAATTGGATGACAACTGGAGTGGTAAGGATGGCGTCATAAAGAGAATGTAATGGAGAATTTTCCATTACAAGGGCAGCTAAAGCGGCTATTGCAAGTAATATCCCGCCTGCTGCTTCTAATCTTAAAAATTCACGTATCATTTTTAAAGGCATAAACAAACTCACACATTATTTTTAGATTGGTGGTCAAAGATAATTCGATGAAAATAAATAACAAGATGATTCAGAGTTTATATATGCTCTGTATATGCTTATAATTCACGTTCCAAATGGCTTTTATATGTATGGTTAGGCTATGAATAAAGCCATAAAATATGTAAGGATTATAAACAATATGATGATAAAAAGAAAAAAGTATAATGTTGTAAGTATATTATGTGTAGTCGCTTTAATGGCAGGTAATGTGTCGGATGCCGCCTCACCGATAAGAAAAGTGGGAGGGGTTAGGGTTAATAAGGGACAAACATCCATTGAAACACGAGTGGGATATAGTGCAGATCATGAGAATTCTGCTTCTGATAAGTACCTTCAAATAAGGCAGCATGTGGATTATGGGTTTACGGATTATTATGCACTAAGGGTAATTGCTGCGCAGGGTAAACGTAATCATCAGAATGTTGAGCATAATAATATTAGCATTGAAAATAGATTCCAACTTATTGAAAGTGCCGATCATGGCTGGGATGGTGGTTTGCGACTAAGTTACACGCAACAAGACGGTGATAAGTCTCCTAATAAGTTGGGTATGCTCTTGGCTGCAGATGTTCCATTTTTAAAAGATTGGGAATTTAGACATAATACTATTTTAGAGCATGAAGTTGGTCCGCATGCTAATAAGGGTCTTGCACTATCCTTGCGGCATAGGGTGGTAAAAAATATTAGTGTTAATTCACCAGTTGTTCGTAAACTTAAGGTAGGTTTAGCTGCCTTTAACGGTTTTGGTGAAATAAACAATATTCCAGCTTATTCAGACCAGGATCATGAACTCAGGCCTGTTGCTGAATTGTCATTTAAAAACGGATCTTTTGTGACGGTGGGGTATGGAATGGGTATTTCAGATGCTAGTCCTGATCATGCATTTAAGATGTCTTTTGGTATTTCATTTTAAAGACCTTTTCTATATTTGGATGTTCTGCTGCAAATGTAGTGTAGTAGCTTCTACAGAGCTTGAAAAGAAATGGTATTTCGTTTCTGCTTGTGCGCTAATGCGCTATGGTGTGACAAGCAGATGCTACGAGGGATTTCATGCTCACGATTAGTATATATGCAATATATATAAAGATAGCAGTAGCCCATAATCGCAATTTTATCTGGCTATCTCCTATAATGTACATAGTAACATTAATCATAGGAGAAAAACATGATACTACCGATTGGCTCAGTGTATACAGATAATTTTCATGCACTTCGTAACCTATACCAACAGCCGCGACATCGCTTGCCAAGAGTTTTGTCGCCACCCAAGTCGCAAGGCTATGTTCAAGATATTCTTGATCTAAGTCCAGAGGCGCAGTTGGTCATTAATTCTAATAAAAAAGTCGGTATTAATTAAAGGAGTCATGTCATGAATAAATATAATAACGAAGAATATTGTTCTGAGGTAAGAAACGGTTTTAGCATTCCGTCCTACGATGAAATTAAACATTTTATGGAAAATACTCATAACGATGACGGCGAGTGTTACAAGGAACATGCTATGGTTGTTTTGTCCAATGAAATATGTGAATCAGAAAAGCTATATAATAGATGTTCTTTTGCTTCACATAATAAAGATCTAATGGAACTATTATATCAATAAAGAGGGTAACATGATGAAAAAAAGAGAGATAGACACACTTTCAGATGAAATTTCTAGTTTTAAAAAGACTAGAGAATTGTATAAAAAGCGCTTTTGGATCGGCTCTAGGGCGATGGATTATGAGCAGCGAAGGTTGGTGAGAAAATTATTTATGAAGATTGATCGCTTGAGAAACCATTTGAAATTATGGTTAAGGCTTTTAATCTCGAACAAAGCTTCAAATCGTGATAATTATGTGCAATTAATTAATAAAGGTAAAATTGAGATTCAAAATAGCTTTAAGCAGCTTGATAGAATTATGCAAAAACAAGTTCAGTGATCAATGGTTATGCAAGAGAAGTCCAAAAAGCGGCTGGGTGTGTGCTTGAATGAGTACTCGGACAATAGTGTTTTGTTAAATGAGGCACAGCAGATAGTCAGCCGCGAGCGCTGTTCATGGTTTGTCATTTATATAGAGAATAATTTTGATCTTCTGGATTCCATATCAAAGCAACGATTGGAAAGGTCGATTGATCAAGCAATAGAGATGGGCGCAGAAATCATTCGTTTACCTTCCAGCGATGTTGTGAAAGGTATTATCACTGCTGTTGAATTGTATGATATCACGCATGTTATTGTTGGAAAACGTCGTAAGCAAGGTATTTTGCAAAAACTAATTCCTACCGTGCCAACAAAATTGCTTAAATATGATGCTGCATTTGAAATTCAAGTTATCACTTTACAGAGCCAGGATGCAGAGAAAAAAACAATCAATAGTGTTAAATTATGGCGTTCATATCTGTTAAGTGTGCTACTTGTTATTGTGCTGACAATAGGTCTTGAGCTGATTCAAGAGTCTATGCCTGAGTATAAGTTTAATGCCAGTATTTATAATGTTTCAATGATTTATTTGCTGGCAATCGTATTTTGTGCTGTCAGATACGGGTTTAAGCCAGCGTTGCTGGCGTCTGTTTTGAGTTTTGGTTTTTATAATTTCTTTTTCATTACTCCCTTTTATCAGTTTGGTTTAAACCAGTTCAGTGATGTTATTAATTTTACATTATTCTTAAGTGCATCCATTATTTCGGTTGCTGTTGCACACTTATATAAAAATAATATTGTTACCTTGCGGGAGAGAGAGTTTGCTGCAAGTTCGTTGCATAACCTTAGTAAAGAGGTGGCCGGTTCGGCTAATATCAATGATATTATTCCGCTATTAGGAAAGCATCTAAATGACATTATTTGTTCGGAAGTTATATTGCTCATAAAAGAAGCCAAACTAAATGTTGTTTTTCCTGTATCTGCTGACACCCCCCAAGATATATTAAAGTTAGCTAATCGTGTATTTAAAACCCAAACTGTTATTTACGAGAGTGGTTGGGCATTGTATCCCATGTCAACAGCACGTAATAATATTGGTGTTGTAGCCGTAAAAGATCAAGGCGAGTTAATCAATGACACGTTAATAGAGGCGCTTTGCTATCAAGTTGCAATTGCAATTGAGCGTTCACGTTTAATGCGAGAATCAGAAGATATAAAGTTAAAACACCAAAAGGAATCACTTAGAAGTGCATTATTGTCTTCTATCTCGCATGATCTGAAAACTCCACTAGTTTCAATTATTGGCTCTCTTTCTTCAATTAAGCATATGAAAGAATCATTGACCGATCAAGAGTGTGAAGAGCTAATTGGTATGGCAATAGAAGAAGCAGAGCGATTAAATAAGTCTATCACAAATATTTTAAGCATGACCAAAATTGAATCGGGTGACTTGACGCCATCAAAACAATGGATTGAGCCTAAATCAATTTTTCATGACTCTATTCAGCGATTATCCGCTAATTTAGAACATCATGCGGTACAGATAGATGGTGAACAGAGTGAGTTCTTGATCAATGTTGATCCGGTTTTATTTATCCAGGTTATTCAAAACTTGTTAGAAAATGCAATAAAATATACGTCAAATGGCAGCAAAGTGACGCTTTCTGCTTTTATTAAGCATAATAAAGTTATCATGGAATATAGAGATAATGGCCAGGGTATTCCTCGTAAAGATCATAAGCGTATATTAAATAAATTTACTCGAATAGAAAACAGAGATGCTGCGATTGCTGGTACAGGTCTGGGGTTTGCTATTTGCAAAGCAATAATAGAAATACATGGCGGACAAATGCGTTTAAGGGATAATCCCGAAGGTCCAGGTTTATCTGTGGTTATTACACTAAATGAATATCAACACATCAATGAGCAACAGTAAGGTATATGAAGTGAAAAGTACGATTTTAATTATTGATGATGAAAGGCAAATACGAAAATTTTTGCGTATTAGTCTTTCGGCAGCAGGATATAAGGTACAAGAGGCTGAAAAAGGAGAGGAAGGAGTTAGGGTGTGTCTTTCAATTAAGCCTGATTTAATTATATGCGACCTTGGATTGCCTGACATAGATGGTAATGAGGTGATAGAAGCAATAAGGGCTGTTTCTCAAGTGCCAATTATTGTATTATCGGTTCGTTCTGACAATAATGATATCATTAAAGCATTGGACCTAGGAGCTGATGATTACTTGGTGAAGCCCTTTGATACCCAAGTATTATTGGCAAGAATAAGGGCTAATTTACGCAAAATGGCAAAGTTAGAAAGTGGCGAGCCAATTATGACAGTTGGTGACATCATGATGGATACATTAAAGCATGAGGTTACCATAAAAAACGATAAAATTAGTTTGTCCCCAAAAGAATATAAGTTGTTAAAATACCTTATGTCACATGTTGGAAAAATGGTCATGCATAGCCAGCTCTTGAACGAGCTTTGGGGTAAGGCGCATGAAGATAATATTCAGTATTTAAGAATATATATAGGTCAGCTGCGTCAAAAAATTGAACCTAATGCTAGTAACCCTACGTATATTATTACGGAACCTGGTATAGGCTATCGAATGGAAAAATTGTAGGTGAGGTGGTTGTTATATGTATAAAATCATTTTTGCATGACTAAAAAGATGTAGTATTCGAAGGATTTATAGAGTGGTAACTTATGGAGTGGGTGTTTGATTATACAATTTGGATCAGTTTTTTGTCACTTACGGCATTGGAAATTGTTCTAGGTATTGATAATGTTGTTTTTATTGCTTTGTTAGTGAGCCATTTACCTGAAAAGCAACGAGAAAGAGCAAGGGTCATTGGGCTTATACTCGCATTAATGATGCGAATAGCAATGTTATTTAGTATTGTATGGATTATTGGCTTAAAAGAACCTTGGGTGGAGTTTTTTGGAAATACATTCTCTGGGAAAGATTTACTCATGCTGGTAGGAGGCACGTTTTTACTCTATAAAGCAACAGATAGTATCCATAATGAAGTAACAGGTGATAAAAAAGAGCAATTTAAAAAATTTAGCGGCGGTTTTGCCAGCGTTATTCTACAAATAGTGGTGATTGATTTGGTCTTTTCATTTGATTCGGTGATTACGGCTGTTGGTATTGCTGAACATATTTGGGTTATTGTTGCTGCAATGGTAGTTGCTATGATGGTAATGATAGTTTCATCTGGTATCATAGCGCAATTTATAGAGGCGCATCCAACTTTAAAAATGCTAGCACTTTCGTTTGTTATGATGATAGGTGTGTTTTTGGTTGCTGAGGGTTTAGGGTTTCATGTGCCCAAAGGATATATTTATTTTGGGATGGCCTTCTCTTTGGGTGTTGAGGTGCTCAATATGATGGTTAGAAGAAAAAACGATTAATGCATGCGTACCAAGATAGTTAAAACAGTAAATAACGTTGAGCTAGTAGATTGATATTTTTTAGTAATTTAAAATATAAAAGCTCTCAGATTATATATAATCTGAGAGCTTTTTAAAACTATACCCATTTCTTTTGAGGAAATCGTAAGTCAGGTTGTCCTTTGGCGTGATTCACGATTAGTATAAAGGCATTGTTTATGCAAAAATAAAGTCACTTTCATCCAATGAAGTTACGCCAGTAACATCAAGCTGGAAATCAACGTCATGATTTTCAGCGGAGATGGTAACGTGATTTTTGCCAGTTTGTTCTATGACAAGGTCATCAAAGTTTACAATGCCACTATCTGCAAGTTTGGTAACGTCAATCTTATCAAATCCGTCGTTAAATCGAACGATAGTGTCTTTTTCTTCTGACGTTGAATCAAATATGGATGAGAAGATAAACATATTGCTTCCAGGTCCACCATCAAGCCTATCTGAGCCTAGGCCGCCATTGATGATGTCATCCCCTGTGCCGCCCATGATGTTATCATCGCCTTCGTCACCAAAAAGGGTGTCATTACCTTTACCACCCTTAACCGAGTCATTGCCACTACCACCTGAGACGGTATCATTGCCACTATGTCCAACAACGTAGTCGTTTCCATTGCCACCTAGTACAGTGTCTTCGCCGCCGCCGCCAAATAAGCGGTCATTGCCTTCACCACCTTCAATAGTGTCATTGCCAGATTGGCCATGGATATAATCATTACCATCACCACCATTGACAGTGTCATCTCCGCTTCCGGCTTTAACATGGTCGTTACCATCTCCGGCATGGATTTCATCGCCTCTACCATTGCCTTCAATGGTGTCATCGCCATTACCGCCGTCAATATAGTCTATACCATGGCCACCCAATAATGTGTCATTGCCATTGCCACCAATAAGCGTGTCGTCGCCTTTGCCACCAACGATATAATCATTGCCGTTGCCACCATCAATAATGTCGTTGCCACTATGTTTAGTGCTGGATTTGGATCCAGGCGGAGGAGTGTATGATGGGTCATTATCTCCAAATAGTGTGTCATCGCCATCACCACCAAAGAGTGTATCATGATCATCTCCGCCTTCGATAATGTCGTTTCCATCGTCACCAAATAAGAAGTCATTACCTTCATCACCAGATAAATCATCATCACCATCATCACCAGAAATATAGTCATCACCCTGGAATCCAGAGATATTATCAGTGCCGTTTTTTCCTAATATCCAGTCACTTTTATTGCTACCGTCAAGTAAATCAACAGATTCACTGGTGTCGCTACCTTCGATGATGAAGCCTTTTATTTCGTCTCCTGTTATCTCATGATATGCCGATAGAGAGTTAACGATAACAGGGTTGCCTGATGTATCTGTTGTCTCATGAGAGGTAGTAGCATCAGCGATAGTTAGATGACGATACTCACCAGCATTTGCAAGCAAGAAAGTGCCTTGGCCTTTAAAGTCTAGGTTGTATTCCATTGCCTCTAACTCAGTAACTCTACTGCCAAGTGCGTCAATAGTGACTGCATAGCCACCCTCGTGGCCACTTGATACGCCAATTACTTGTTTGTAATCGGATTCTTCATCTGCGGTACGATAGCTACTAGTGATGCCTCCAGTAATACTAAGAATAATGCCCGTGCCATTGTCAGTATACGCAATGGCGTTGTTCGTGTATTTAGCACCTTCGGTGTTAGTAGGTATTGTTTCTGACCCAAAAAGGGAAGAGCCTTTTATGGTACCAAAATTATAAATTTTAGCATCGGGTGCATCAATTTGTAGGGCTGGATTTGGCATGTCAGGTGCTGTACCTGGGGTGGTGACAACACTTGCTTGGGTTAGAAATAGGGGTTGAGCGTTAGTAATCCGAACATTCCCGCCTTCAGGGTCAATTTCTCCACCTGTGAATTCAACTTTAGTGGAGTCAACTACCGTAATAGAGGGTTTTATAATAGAGCTGTCATCAGTTTCAAAAGTGCCATTGAGTATCGCACTTGAAATGATTTCTTCATCGGATGTTTTGGTATATTTGATACGACCTGTAGTGTCGGTTTTATAGGTGTCTCCTAAGGATGTAGAGTCATCTTGTCTGATATCTAAGTCAGTGAAGATAATGATTCCTGGTGTATTGGTCATTTGCGCTCCTTGATAGAATATTTATAATAATATTAAGTATTTGGATCAATTTTTCATATGTTACTGATAATTTCGTGTGAGTGTCAATATAATAAAAAGGTTCGTTGAAGGCATTTATGCTTGCTATCTTGAAGTGCAACAGGTGCCTTACGAGTGTGGCGGGAGTAACTATCAAAAACTGTCTATGAAGGGGAGTATTAGGGGGGGGATATTTTGGTTCAAATACTGGTATTGGTATCATAATGTTTTATGGTATAAAATATATGGTGCCAAAAAATTATGAATTCGAGAACGATTGTTATGGAATATTATATTGTTGATGTTTTTTCTGATGTTGCTTTTCAAGGAAACCCTGTTGCGGTGTTTTTTGTTGATCAGGAATTAAGTAATGACGAAATGCAATCGATTGCATCATGGACAAATTTGTCGGAAACAACGTTTATTGAACATTATGATAAAGAGCAATCAAGTTACAAAGTTAGAATATTTACACCAAATCAGGAGCTTAAATTTGCTGGGCACCCTACCATAGGAAGTGCGGCGGCAGTTAAGTCTTATTTTAATTGTAACTCTAACACGTTAACGCAACAATGTGGTATTGGTGATATAGAGCTAAATACTTGTTCTAGTGAAATTTCTTTTTTATCGCCTAAGGTTAAGTATCAAAATGTTGATAGTTGTTTTTTGCCTGAAATTACTAAAACTTTAGGAATTGATGGCATCATGGTTGCTTCAGCAATCATTGATGTAGGGCCTATCTGGCTGGCAGTTATCGTTGAATCTGGTAGCGCCGTATCAAGTATTATTCCTAATATTAGCCAGATATCAGATCTATCCAGTAAAATGGAGATAACAGGTATTACTATAGCAGGTGCAATGCCAAATATTGATGGGTATAAGGTTAGAACCTTTGCTCCAATTGTTGGTGTTCCTGAAGATCCTGTTTGTGGTAGTGGAAATATTGCTATTGCAAAGGTTCTATATACGGAATCTATCAACAAAGACCCTTATGTTGCATATCAAGGCCAAGAAATTGGTAGAAATGGTAAGGTATTTATTTCATATGATGGTGACGATGTAGTGCTGGGTGGAAGAACCTGCATTACTGCTAAGGGTAGAGTTGGTGATGCAAGTAATCATGATTTTATATGTAAAGACCTATGATTAAAGATATAGAAAAATATTTAGAGGTTCAAAATATAGCATTATCAGTTCTAAATGATATTAAGCATCATATTGTTTATGGTGTAACAGAAAAAGAAATTGCACTTACTTGTGAAAATCTTTTTAAAAAATATGGAGTTACAGAATCTTGGTATCATGGAGTAATGGCATTGGTACTAGTAGGTAGGCGTACAACTTTATCTTTGTCTGGACGTGATTATTTGGCTACAGATACTGTAGTTCAGGAAAACGACCTAATCACTATTGATGTTAGCCCAGTATTGAATGGCTTCTGGGGAGATTGTGCTAGATCATATGTTGTAGAATCTGGAGGAGTGGTGAAAGAGATTAGTGATGAGGAATTGAAAGATGGAATTGAAGCAGAAAAAAAATTACACATTAAAATGCAAGATTTAGTTTGCCCTGCAATAACAATGCACGAGCTTTACTTAATAATGAACAAAGAGATTAACGATTTAGGGTATAAAAATTTAGATTTTAATAACAACCTTGGTCACAGTATTGAAAAAGATATTAATTCACGCTCGTATATTGAGAAAAATAACAATATAAAATTGGAGGAAGTAACAATTTTTACTTTCGAACCTCACATTGCCAAAGAAAGAGGACATTGGGGATTTAAACGAGAAAATATTTATTATTTTGAAAATGGTAATATAAAGGTAATGGGACAACAAGACTTATTGACGATTTTTTAGCATATTAATTTTCAGCCCATTACAAGATACGGTTATTGCTTCACATTCTAATGCACATACAGTCTGTAATTCAGCTCGCAATATTACAGATGAGATAATAAGAAATATCAGTAACAAAAAAGGAGTTATCGGATTAAATGCATTTTCTCCTGTAGTATCAAAAAAAGGAAATCCAGCAAGTATGGATGACTTTTTAAAACATGCTGAACATATTATACACCTTGTTGGAGAAGATTACCTGAGTCTCGGATTGGATTATTACACAGGCCAATGGCCTTATGTAAGTGATGAAGCTGCAATTGCAAACTATAATGATCTGGTAGCAAGAGGTGTATGGAATGTTAAGAATTATCCTAAACCACCTCATAAATATGTTTCTGGCATAGAAACGCCTGATAAAATAATGAACCTAAAATCAGCTTTCCTAAAAAGAAGTTTTACAGAAAGTGCTATCGATAAAATTATGGGTAAAAATCTTTTACGAGTTTTTTCAGATGTATGGAAGTAATGAAAAAAGAAGGAAGAAGAGCTTAGAGTCTCTTTTTAGCAACCCTGTTTTTCACATTGTGTCAATAATCTTTTATTTGCAAAAGCTCTGCCGGAATTTGATTTTAGATACTTTTCAAAATTAAGAGCACTATACTTGTCAGGAAAAGCACAATACCAGGCTAATTCCCAAGGAGCGAATTTAGATGTGTGGAATGATTTGCCTAAATTATGATCTTTTATTCTTTGTTTAAGATTTTGGCTCTACGTCAAAAAGGGAGGCATGTTGAACGTAATCTGATATACATAACTTATTGAAACAACATGTATAAAAGGAGTTCAACATGCCCAGAATTAATCGTACCCTAAATTTACCTGGAATGCGAATAGAAAAAACGGAAGGATTGCATAATCTTCACCACGTTGTTTCTTGCCGTCAAACGGTAAGCTGTCCAGATTGTGGAGGTAATGATTTGCGTAACAAGGGGTACTTTACCCGACGCGCGCGGCACGAGAGTGTTGGACGGCGTTCGGTAACACTTACGGTAAAGGGTCGTAAATATCATTGCCGGAGTTGTGGTCGTTATTTTAGGGAGCAGTTTAAGGGCATACAGCGCTACAAACGAGCAACAGAAGCATTCCGTAAAGAAGTTTTTTATGACCATCTTGTTGGTGTATGCCAACGTGATTTAGGTAAGCAGCATAAGATATCAACGTCCACGGTTGAACGT
>CALCTU010000183.1 GCA_937907045.1 uncultured Alphaproteobacteria bacterium | reverse complement strand
TGTATGTGTTTACGTTATCTAAATCTATTATTCCTGTGTGTGGTTTTGCCTGGTAGCCGACTAAGGAGCCTTTTGCGATAGACACATAAGCCTCTGATTTGGTAACTTTAGCCATATCAGGACCAAAAATAGCCTCATGCACCGATAATGCACGGCCATAAAAATAAACTGCCTGAATATAATTTTTCTCCTGCATGGCAAGGTCACCAAGCTTGCTCATCGCCTTTGTATTACCTAAAGCAACAGCGGAGCAATAAAGCGTTTTTTTGACTTCTTCAGAACAAATATGATTCTGCGCCCATTTAACCATGGCCTCAGGATGACCTAAATCTGATGCACGCTTAAGATCTTCCCAGGCATTTGGATCGCCACGCTCAGATTTTATTTCCCACAAAAATAAATAGGCTTCAGGGCATGTTTTGCCTTCATCTGTTCGGAGAAGTTTATTTAGCTCTTCTTCGTCTGCTTTGGTTTTGTTTTTTTTTGACCGATATCTTGTAAATTGTATTCTTTATGTCGTGCTTTACCCCGTTTACGGGATCTACACCACCAAAGTTTTCTCCATAACGCTCTTTAAGGTCATCATATGCTTTTGAACTCCCAAGTTCCATTGCTCTGCACAAAAATTCTTTTGCTTTTTGTCTATTCTTTTTGATAGTGGCATAACCTGACCCAATGGCATAAATTGCTTCAGGATTATCCTTAACCATGTCGTGATCACTATGCAAAAATAACCATGCGAATGCCTCAATATTAGCGATATTTGCTGATTTAGTATAATATTCAACCGCAGCAGACATGTCTTGTGCAATATTAAGCCTTTCATTGCCATTTTCATGCCAGCATGCTAGCTCAAAATTTGCTTGACCATGATTTAAGGTCGCTGCATGCTTCATATACTCCACAGCTTTGGCAAAGTCGGGTTCTACAATAAAACCTTCATTATCTTTACTTCTTACACCATAGCGACACAAGTTCGCCATATAATAACTTGCTTGTGCGTTATACTTTGAAGCTACTGCATGTTCTTTAATATAATCAATAGCTTGTTGGTCCGCTGCGCGCGCCTTCAAATCAACCCAATGTAGCACTTGATCATTAGGGGCAATGTCATGCTTCATATAAAAATCAACAAGTGCATTGGATGCATCTACAAGTCCTGCTAAAGCAGCTTTCTCAAGAAGCTGCATGCCTTTTTGAATGTCATTCCCTTTACTAAGATAATACCTTCCCAAAACATAATGAGAACGGTACGTTTTATCCTGTTGATTATATAGCGATAAAGTCATCACTGCATGGCTAAGCGCCAAACCATCTACCTCCAAGCTCGTAATAGCGCAAAGTACGTAATCCGATAATAAACTCATTTTATTATCATTAGTACGATCTGTAGCAAATCTCATTGCAGCTACATACGGACCCCATAACGAGATAGCCTTTGACTTGTCAAGCAACCCTTGTGCATAATCTTTTATAAATTGATCCTCACCACCAAGTTCTGAACCAATCAATTGAGTTAAAAGTTCTCCATCAGAGCTATGTTCATACAATAAGTAACCTAATAAAAATTGTAATTTATAAGTTTGTTTTTCTCGATCAATGCTTGTAGATATTTTCCTTATAATATCAGGTAAAGAAGGTAATTCTCCTAATAGTACATCTGCCAATACCACTTCCAGTTTATGATTAAAATCATCTGTGTCACGCTCAACATAGTTCTGGTTATAATATTGCACAAAAATATCAATACGAGTTTCAACATCTAGAATGGCGCCTGTAACTTCCGCCACATTTTCTATAGTTACTTCGCTTTCTTCCTTGAAATATTTATATAAAAGCCATGCAGCTTCAGGGATTTTGGCTTCATCCCATATTGTCTTTAAAGAATTTAAAATCTTTTCTTTTGACTCATCATCACTTTCAGATTCTAATGCTTGCTTTGCAGAATCAAATTCATATTGGGTTCCCTGATAATCTGCTATTGCATCAGCTTCATCTGTTCTATTTTGCCGGATAAGAAAATTTCTATACGCATAACGTATATTTTTATCTGCATCAGGATGCTGACATGCTTTTTCATACCACTCTTGTGCAGCTTTAGGATCTTTAACTTGCCCCAAGATCCCTTCTTCAAAAACAGCTGCCATTCGTACAATCCCAGGCAAGTAACCTTGAGGATGCTTGTTGGTGTTTAAAGCTGACTTTTCAAGCCAATATAATGCACGTTGAGGATTAGACACGATACCATTTCCAACTTCCAAGTTAGTAGCTAGAAACTCCTGAGCCGGAATACAACCCAAAGATGCAGCAATTTGATATGCCTCATTAGCCTTTGGCTGACTATATACCTTCGATTTTGGGTGATAATCTTTATAAATATCTGCTAGTGTTAGTAATGAATCAAAGTCATTACGCTCAGCAGCTTTTTTAGCGTAATGCTCTGCACGAGTATAATCTTCAAGGCGATGATAACATAACGCTAAATTACGAAATGTTTTATAGTCAGCGCTATCAACTTCAGAACCAACAGGTAAGATGGACTGAAAATGTTCAAGTGCCCCAGTGTAATCACCTTTTTTGAATAAGAGGTCCCCTAAAAATTCAGATGCTTGTTTTTTATATACTTCTTCAGTATTAATGTCGAGATTTTCAATTCTCGATAAACCACCTCTATTTTTAGGCACTTGCTGCCGTTTATATGCTTCAACAGCCTCTAGTCCGGATTGTTCAGATAATTGACTATACCGAGTTTTTTCCTCTGAGCCATCAACTGCCTTATCGGATAGTTGTGACATATAGCGCGCCTGAAAATGTAACTTTGCTGCAGTTTCAGGTGCTTTCTGAAGCCACCAATCAATTGCATTATCTGGCATTTCAAGGTTATGCTCTTGACTAAAATACATCGACAAGAATGCTATAGCAGCGCGAGGGCATTGATGTTCTACGGCTTGTTCATAATAAGATTGTGCTTTTTCAAAGTTAGCAGTTTTATCCAGCAAATAAGCATCAATTGCCAAATTTTCTTCAAATTTACCATAGGCATAATAAACCTCACCTTCAAGTACTGGATTACCTTTAGCAAGCTCTAGTGCCTTACCATAATATTCAGTAACTTTAACCGGATCATCGTTAAATATACCGAGCCAATATGCATGACCCAGCTCTAAATAACCACGTGCACCAGTGGACATACAATATTTGACCAGAGCATCTTTATGCGACTTAGATCGATTTTGCTTATATCTTGCAACATGCGCATTCAATGTACTTTGAGAAAAATTGTTATCAGCACTGCTTCCCGTATCAGTTTTCGTATCTGCAGACTTAGTTTTTTTACCCATGTGACAACCCAATTATATTAACACTCTCCATGCCACCAAAGGCACAGATAGTGTTAATTTATAAATAGGTAGATGTAAAGATGTAAAATAAACGCTATATCATTTATTTTACATTAATAATCGCAATTAAAGTATAGATAGCACATCCTCAGGAGGACGCCCAATAGCAGCCTTTTGGCCCTTAACCACAATTGGTCGTTGCAAAAGAATGGGATTTGCTTTAATGGCCTTCAATAAATCCATGTCAGATAATGACTCATCTGCAAGATTTAAGTCTTTATAGACCGTCTCGTTGGTACGCATAATGCTGCGTACTGGAGGATTGCCCATAAATTTAAGAATATTTTTAAGCTCAAATACACCCGGAGTATGGTTTAAATATTCAACAACCGAAAGCGG
>CALCTU010000182.1 GCA_937907045.1 uncultured Alphaproteobacteria bacterium | reverse complement strand
TTCCATACTCAACCAACGCTTAATATGTAGCGCATTTCTGCCCGCAGCCATTGCCGTTGGACAGTTTGCTTCCCAAGGTCAAATAGAACGAGAAATATCACAAGCTTTACGCCGCAGGATGGCAAATCAATTTATGGGTAATGGACAAGAAGTTGTTGCCCATAAATCAAACCCACGACGCCAACGTGGCTATTTGTCGAACACCGAATCTCTTACTGCCCTGCAACGACAATTTGCCGCATCAATCAACAACATGACATTAGAACAAATTGGATCTATGGCCAATATTAGTGCATCATTAGCGTTATCATTTAGCACCATAGGGATGGCGCGAACACTTGCGTTTGGACTTATTACAGCTGCATTAGGATATGGTGTTAGCCGTGTAAATTCAACAATGAGCGATGATATACAAAGATTTGAAGAGCAACGCAAAGAATTATTTAATATCATTAATCATTTTAATCAATATAAATTACAAATTGCACAAACAGGAACCCAGGACATTGAAGGAAATAGAATTTTAGAAAAACTAGAACAATTTAATAGACTAACTAAATCCATCAATTATAAAGCCACCCTAAGCAAAGCATTTTCAGCCTTTTGTTTTATCACCTATCCGGCACTTATACGTTACAGTGGTATTTTAATACCGCCTACAGCAAACCAATTACAATCCGATATGTTTGCAGCTCAAGCCGTTATTTTTATTAAATCAATGAGAGACCTTATAAGCTCCCAAGATGCACAGCATCGTCATAACCTTGAGCATAGTATCAATAATCTGGAACGGTTTATCGAAGAAATTAGGCAAATTATTGACTATTATGAACATCCCGACTTCCAACGCACATACAGTAGTCACCATAATGTTGGTTGCAATGATGACACTAGTGTTAGAATTTCCAATATGAAGCTCGTCATTCCACCTAGAGAAAATGAACCCCATTCAGATTTTAGAGAATATGTTTCTTCCGTATTGCAAAATAGCGATGATACAATGGTGAAACTTAATAAGGCTAACCTTACCCTTAAAAAGGGACATACATACCGTCTTGTTGCACCCAATGGATCAGGAAAGTCATGCCTAATGGATGCTTTAATAGGCTGCTTTGCGACAGTATCAGGACAAAGCCACTTTACCATGGCCAAAGAAGACATATGCTATGTGCCTCAAAATATTTTTATTCCCTACTGTGATACATTACTAAATGTCATACTCTATGGAACTGGATATAATATCCATAATATGGATGCAACTACCTTAGAACTGCAGCAACAAAAGATAAAAATTTGTCTACAACGATTAGGCGAACAGCAACTTATAGAACAACTTACCAAAGAAGCTATCTGGAGTGAGCAACTAAGTGGTGGAGAAAAACAAATTATTGGCTGGCTACGTGTGCTGTTACGCCCAACTCCTCCCTCTCTACTTCTTCTAGACGAGCCAATCGCGGCCCTAAGCTCCAAATACGCACAAACTGTTCAGGAGATGGTAAGTGAAATGCTTCCAAGCAATGCCACCACCGTGTATGTTCAACACGAAAAAGGCAAAGAGCCTAGTATGTTTATGGAAGAACAACCACTTGCCAATACAACCCATATTATTTATTTTAACAAAGATGGAAGCAAGCAGTTTGAAGTATGTGAACTTATGCGACGTAACCTAGAACAAACTTCTTTATCATCTTCTTTAGGTACAATGGAACGATAGGCTTCAAAAAAAAAGGAAAAGCATCATGCAACATCCATCTGAACCAATAACATCAATAAACGAATGCACCGCCAACAAAATATCGCCCGAATTACAGCTCCAGCAATGGGAAGAACGTATACAATCATCTCAATCAGCAAGGAAGGCTAATGGCTACACCAATCATACCAAATGTACATGTGTATGTAGCTGACACATATACCCTCAGCACACCCTCTCCAACCATAAGAAGCTTGCGTTTGAGAGCGCAAGGCATATTTTCAACTAGAATCTCATCATTACGAAGTTACCTTGACTTAACAAGGCTAGCTTTCTGATATTTCTTTACCCTGCTTACGTGCTAACATCTTATTTTTACGCAAGAGACCCTCTGGATCCAACTGACGTAACAAATGCGCGTCTTGTTTACTCAGCCCGTAATTGCAGGTAGTGTCACTAAAAAATGACTTACACAATGCTTCATCTGTTAGTAATTTCATCAAAAATGCTTGTCGCTGAATAATCGCCATCTCTACCCTCGTGCATGGCTGGTGTTTGTATGGGACTGGTAATAGTGACTATAGGTAGTTAACAATGACTTAGCTCGACTAAGTTCGTCAACTAACACATCTAGATCAGCGCCGTCATCGTCTCGTTCTAAGATCATGGCCCTAACAGGAGCACCCCGCTGAATCACTGTTTGTAATATATGCCAGATTGGCTCAGGTGTAACTTCTGAATGGCTATCTACATACAATCCTTTTACAATTTTACCGCCATTAAAATGTACCTGAATAATGTGATCAATTGGATATACATCCAAATAGGCATCGATATCCCAACCAAAATTATACGCATTAGCATATAAATTAGTTGCATCAAACAACAAACCACACCCCGTACGTGTAGTAAGCTGTTTTAAAAATTCTGCCTCAGACATTTCAGATTCTGGGTATAAAAACTCCGCAGGTATATTCTCATAAATAACAGGAACTGCCAATAATTGCTGCACTTGATCTATATTTCTTACAAGAACCTCCAGCATATTGCTTGTGTAGGGTATATTAACAAAATGGGGAATCGATATGCCCCCTGCCGAACATAACCCCAAATGCTCACTCAAAAAGAGGATATCAGGACTATGTTTGAAAAAATTGTTGAGTTTATTAATATGGCGCTTCCTGACGCCCGAGGCTGTCGCAATAGACAGGCATAAGCCATGAGCAATAATTGGTCTTTGCTCTGCAATGATATGAAGCTCTTGAACTAGCCCCTTAATGTCTTTAAAATAGTGCTCTGGTTTAACTTCAAAGCAATCAATATGATGAAGATTCCGTGCTAACTTGCCTAGAAAGTGATCCTTAAACGGCACTCCTACGCCAAGAAACGGAATAGATGCTAAATTATTTAAAACCATTATTAAAACCTATCTGGAAAACAGCAATTACACGGTTTTGGCCCATCGGCCTTATCTAAACAATCTTGCTGTAGCCGATTCATCACCTTGTACGAAGCTCTGGCAGACACAATACGCTCTTCCCACGCGCGAATATTATTTGTTTCATTTACTTGGCAGGAAGTACTATTGCTTAATCTTGTACTAGGTTCTTTTAACTCAACAGTACTCATATATCCAGTTACACCCTTGGTTTGTATAAAGCAATCTTTTTACACATATATAGGATCATCTGCGCTTTTACCACAGCTATTTTATAATCCCAAGAATTAAATACTTGTTGCAAAAACGCTATGCAACAATCGTATGACCTTTGGCAAGATATTGCTGCGACTGCATTTCCACTAAGCGTGACGCTGTACGCTTAAGCTCAAACGAAGATGGGCTACCCTGATCTAATTTATCAACCTGAGCTGCAGCAGTACAAATAAGCTTTACATTATGCTCATAAAACTGATCAATCAGATGGACAAACCTCTTGGCCTCAGAAGGATTATCCCTATTAAAAGAAGGGATATTCGAAATAAGTACAGTGCTAAAATGTTGGGCAATAGCACGATAGTCGGCTGCTCCAAGAGCCTGAGAACATAATTGATCAAAACTCACCATTGCAATATCACCATGAGTGGTCGGCAACTCTAATTGTCTGCCATGTACATCAATAACCGTCGAGGTCTTATCAGCGCCATGTGTTAATTCAGTATAACTGGTCTCTATAAAATCCGTAGCCTCTTTGCCAAGTGGCGACATATACAAGCATTGCAAACTCTGCAAATGCTCCATACGATAATCCTTAGGAGAAGTAAGCTCATGAACGTCAACACAACCCTTCAATGTTTGAATAAACGGCAGAAAATGCTGCCGCTGCAAACCATCTTTATAAAGATCATCTGGCTTAACATTTGACGTTGCAACCACCACTACTCCTTGTTCAAAAAGCGCTGTAAATAGACGCCCCATAATCATAGCATCTGCAATGTCTTGTACCAGAAACTCATCGAAACAAAGTAACAATGTATCTTTTGCAATATCGGCTGCTATGGCAGGCAATGGATCAGCGTTTTCATCGTCAGCATTTTTTTGTGCATGCATCTTTTCATGAATTTTTTCCATAAATTCATGAAAATGAACCCTGCTCTTTTTGGGTATATCAGTCGAATCATATAATAAGTCCATGATCATCGACTTACCTCGCCCCACTTCACCATAGATATAAAGACCCTTAGGCGGCTGCGCAGTGCTTATCCAAGATCGCAATGTACTGATAACACCATCATAATAGTTATGGTAGTAATCATATAATTGTACTTGCATTTCTTGGCATGCATCTACCACCACAGCCTGAGCCTCATCAGAAGAAATAAAGCCTTCATCCAAGCATTGCGAATAAGCGTGTTTAATTGTATGATGATTCAAATGTTCAGACATAGGTCAAGGTTCTGATATACCATTGCACATAGTTTCTTATAATTGTAACCCTTAAGTATAACAATATATACTTAACAAATCGCTAACTTACATATCAACTTGCAAATCATCATGCAATCAAAACTCATCACTCCTAACGAAGATTTCTTGATACCCAGTCCATCATTTACTTCGTATATCAAAGGACATGACACACTACTTCACACCGTCAAAAATACATTTGATCATGGCCATATGCCGCATGCTTGGATGTTTTGTGGCCCAAAAGGTATTGGCAAGGCATCATGTGCATATCATTTAGCAAGACATATTTTATCAAACGGTGACACCGACGCTCAACAGCAGAGCCATCCTATTTTTCGTCAGGTAGCAAACAAACAACATCCCGACCTTTATGTAATTGAGCCAACTATCAATGACAAAACAAAACTGCCCCAAAGCCAAATTACCGTTGAATCTGTACGCAACTTAAGTCAATTTTTATCACTCTCAACAACCATGTCACCCTATCGGGTGATCATTATAGACAGCATCGACATCATGAATACCAATGCTGCAAACGCATTGCTTAAAGCTATTGAGGAGCCACCAAAACACACTTATTTCTTTCTTGCCAACCACCGCCCAGACCTTACATTACCAACCATAGCCTCACGATGTATTTCTATACCTGCAAAAAGGCTATCGTTTCAAGAAACCGAAGCAGTCATCCAACAAACCATCACCATACCACCTGAATATAGTAAAATGCTATCTTGTTATAGTTTTGGTTGTCCAGGAAAAGCTTTTGAATTATTTGGAATCGATGCTTGGCAACTACTTACCCACTTTATTGACATACTCTGTAGTACGCCAAACCCAAATATGCATCTTGTGCATCCAGTAATTGACCAATTAATATCCGCACAAAGCAAATACCCCTGGATACTTGCAAACACATTGTATCTCTACTATAGTTGCCTTGCTAGATATACGAAATACATTCACGGCATTCTCTCAGAAAATGAATTGCTTGATATTGAGTTGCCATTACTTAAGCAACATTATCTAGCACAACAATCAAGTAGATTGCTTACTTTGGTAAAGCAGTATGGTCAGTATGCAAGCAACCCAAATCTTGCACATTTAGACAAACGCACCATTTTGGTTAACCTATTTGAAGCTCTCTGAAAAAACCAAATTCTTTCATGATTACTCAAACCACCATCACCACAGCTTCAAAACGTGCAAAACGCTGGCTCGTAAACACGTTGTTGTTATCAACGTGCTTTCTTCTGTTTATTGCTATTGGCATTATTGGTAGCTTTTACTTGACCGACTCAAAGATGGAAGCAGATTATTATTTTGAAACAGCATATAAACTCGACGGCAATGATCCTGCAAGCAATCGTAAAGCTCTCACCTACTATAAAAAAGCTGCTGCTATATACGAACATACTGGCCATGAAAAAAGCGCCGTTGACACCTATATCCATCTTGGATTGCTCCACATGAAATTTGGCAATGTTTTGCAAGTTGAACGTATGGTACTCAAAGCATTAGAGTTGGGAGAAGAAAAAGTACCCCAAAACTTAAAAACCAAAATCTATCTCTTACTTGCAAGCACCTCTGAACCAAAGAAAGCTTACGCATATATAAACCAGGCCTTATCCTTAGCAACCACACTTAACATGCCCGCACAAATTGCCCAGGCATATTTCATCAAGGGAAAAATGCACGAATATCAGGCCCAATTCGAGCAGGCTGAAGCCAGTTATTTAAAGGCTATAAAGGTCATCGATGGCCTTCCCAGCAGCGAAGAATTTAGTGATCTAGTTACATTATACGAGCGA
The DNA here is from genome assembly GCA_937907045.1 of uncultured Alphaproteobacteria bacterium. Classification (GTDB taxonomy): domain Bacteria; phylum Pseudomonadota; class Alphaproteobacteria; order Rickettsiales; family UBA6187; genus CALCTU01. Next base: position 17,631 of record CALCTU010000182.1, on the reverse strand, counting down.
CTTGGCGAGATCTATGCTGGCAATGGCAATCTTCAAAAAGCCATTACCTATTATGATCACGCATTATTTTACAGCTACCGCCAAGAACGCGGATCAGCAGCAGCCAATTACATGCAAGTCATAGGCGATTTATACCACGAACAACATAATGAAAAAAAAGCATGTGAGTTCTGGAAAAAATCCAAGGAAGAGTTTATGTATCATGGGCAACGCAATAATATAAAACTACAACAACCCAACTACGAGACCGCTTGTGACGCAACCTGATTCTTTTTATGTAACCACACCCATTTATTATGTAAATGATGCGCCCCACATTGGTCACGCATACACTACTATTGCATGTGATGTATTAGCACGTTTCAAACGTCTTGAAGGAGCAGAAGTTAAATTTCTTACCGGAACTGACGAACATGGCCAAAAGGTCGATAAAGCAGCCAAAGCCGCAAATATTGACCCACAGAGTTTTACTGATAACGTATCAATGCATTTTCGCAACCTCGTCAATACTGGCGACAACCTTCTTAATGTTACCAATGACGACTTCATCCGCACCACAGAACCTCGTCATAAAGAAGCAGCACAAGCCATTTGGCAACGCATGAAAGATAATGGTCACATTTATTTAGATAGTTATGCTGGCTGGTATTCGGTTAGGGATGAAGCATATTATGCCGAGTCTGAGCTAATTGACGGTAAAGCTCCAACAGGAGCCGATGTTGAATGGGTAGAAGAAGAAAGCTACTTCTTTGATTTGTCACAGTGGCAAGATAAACTGCTCGAATTTTATGATGCAAACCCAGATTTTGTTATTCCAAAAGAACGCTTTAATGAAGTAAAAAGCTTTGTTCGCGGCGGCAAGGATTATGTTCAAGGTGCCCTAAAAGACCTCTCCATCTCCCGTACAACCTTTAACTGGGGTGTGCCTGTACCCGGCGACGAAAAACATGTTATGTATGTATGGGTTGATGCACTAACCAATTACTTAACTGCCACAGGATTTCCCGATACTGACAGCCCCAGCTATCAACAATTTTGGCCTAATACCACCCATATTGTTGGAAAAGACATCCTTAGATTTCATGCTGTATACTGGCCAGCTTTCTTAATGGCAGCAGACTTACCCTTACCTCAGAAAGTAGTTGCACATGGTTGGTGGACAATTGAAGGTGAGAAAATGTCTAAATCACTTGGCAACGTTGTTTCACCTCAAGAATTAGTTGATAATTTTGGCCTCGATCAAGTACGCTACTTCTTAATGCGCCAAGTTCCATTTGGCTCTGATGGCAATTTCTCTAAAGCCAACATGGTATCAACTATTAACGCTGATCTTGCCAATAATATTGGCAACTTAGCACAACGCACTTTGTCTATGATATACAAACAGTGTGAGGGCTCAATTCCTACCAACACGCCCCTAACCGCTGCCGACATCAAGCTTCTGGAACTTGCTCGGGTAACTAGTAACAGCACCAATGCACGAAACCGCATCAACGAACTTATCCAGTACTGTGCTTTTGACCAAATTATAAAAGATATTGTTGCCATTGGATCAGCCGCTAATGAATATATTGACGAACAAGCTCCATGGGCCCTAAAGAAAACCAATACTGACCGTATGAATGTCGTGCTTTATACACTAGCTGAAGTAGTGCGCTGCATTGCCATTATGCTACAACCTTTTACCCCAGAAGCTTCAAAAAAACTACTCGATCAACTCGCAATACCAGATGATCAACGTTTATTTGAACACCTCACAGAACATTACGCACTCACCCCAGGTACACCCATTGAAAAACCCCAAGGCGTATTTCCTCGAATGGACGAGGCACTTGCAGGAGACATAAAAAATGCTAGTTGATTCACATTGCCATCTCGATTTTGAACAATTTGAAGGTCAGTTAGATGACATTATAGCCAATGCAAAGGAACATGGCGTCACCTGGATGCAAACTATTTGCACGCGCATTAGTGAGTTTGATAAAATCCTACCTATTGCTACACAATACCCCAATATTTGGTGCTCTGTAGGTGTACACCCTAATAACGTCACCGAGGAGCCCATCGCAACAACCGAGCATATTATTAGTTTGACCAATCATGAACGTGTTATCGGTATTGGCGAAACAGGGTTAGATTATTATTACGAACATAGTCCCAAAAAAGAACAACAAGCATCCTTTGTTGAACATATAAAAGCGGCACAAGAAACAGGACTGCCAATTATTGTTCATACCCGCGACGCGGACGATGACACCATCCGCATACTACAAGAACACATGCAAGAGAAACCATTTAAAGGTTTAATTCATTGTTTCAGTACAGGTCGGAAACTAGCCGAAGCAGCGATTGATATGGGCATGTATATTTCTATATCAGGGATTGTAACTTTTAAAAAAGCTCATGACCTACAAAATATCGTGAAAGACCTGCCGCTAACATCATTGTTAGTAGAAACCGATGCGCCATATCTGGCACCGGTCCCCATGCGCGGCAAAACAAACGAACCAGCCTTCACTAAATACACTGCTCAATTTATTGCGCAACTAAAAGAGATTGACGAAGCAGATGTTGCCAAAGTTACAACCGATAATTTCTTTACCTTATTTAACAAAGCAACACGATAACCACATATCTTCGTTGATACTAATCGTGCAGAGACCTTATATTTCTATAAATTCACCGTACATAACACTTCGTTACCTTTTCCTATATAGCTTATTGAATCAAAACTCATCATTTTTGACATAGCTATACCCCTACCATGACTATCCACCACTCTATCCGGAGAAAGCTCCATATACTTGTCCCAATCAAACCCTTTACCCTCATCAACAATCCTAAGACAAATAGCGTCCTGTTCTCTTACGTAATCAATCAGAACTTTTTTATCTTTATTTTCTGGCAATTCTGCTCGCCTACTCACTTCTTCTAACCATCTTCCTTCTTTATTAAGCTTCGATTTTTCTTCATACGTTATACCCAAATTTCCATGCTCAACAGCATTAATCATTAACTCTGAAATACCCAGGACAACTTTCTCTGGATCAGGAAAGAAGTTAGCCAAGAATGTAGATAAATACTGCGCTTCTTCAACAGTTCTAATTTCGAACCTACTATTTTTAATAAGATGTAATTTATGTTTAAACTCTTTTAATTCATCAATCACTTGGATGCGTTGCGAAGATTCTCTAATTGCCTCATGAACCAAGGACAACATAAGGTCTGGATCGTATGGCTTAGTCAAATAATAATATACTCCAGCCTTTATACCCTCAATTACTTGTTCTTTTTCTGCAGCCGCAGTTTGCATAATAACAGGAATATCTGCAACCGAATCATCGCCTTTTAATTTATTTAGAAATTCCATTCCATCCATGTTGGGCATCATACGATCTAGTAAAATCGCATTTATATTTTCTTTATGTTCTTGCAAAAGCTCCCACGCCTGCAACCCATCATTTGCAGAAATAACTTCATAATCGTCCTCCAAATCTAACTGCAAGAGCTCTATATTATTTGGCTCATCATCTACTATCAATAATGTTGCTTTATTACCCATTATCGCTTATCTCCTTTGAATATTCTACCGGTAAGATGAAGACAAACTTAGCACCACCTTGAGTAACATTTTCTGCCCATATTTTCCCATTATGATGCTCAACAATTTCTTTCGATATCGCCAACCCAAGACCCGTTCCCCCTGCACCGGTTTTAGTCTTAGTACTCTGCACAAACTTATCAAATACTGTTTCTAATTCCCCTTCTGGAATACCAACACCTTCGTCAACAACAGACGTTTCTATATAGTCATCACCGTCTACTTTAACGTATTTCATAGAAATCGTAATGTTTTTGCCTTGTGGAGTAAACTTAATAGCATTGGATAACAAATTAACTATCAACTGAGATATTTTAGTTCTGTCACAGTAAATATCCAAATCCTCATCTGCAATAATATCTAAATGTAAGTTTTTTTCTTTTATCAAACTATCCAACTGATCAACCATACTTTTCGTGATGGCCATTAAGTTATTGATCTTTACATTGTACGACTCAACACCAGCTTCTAACTTAGAAAGGTCAAGCAAGCTATTTAATAAGTTCAGTAGTCGTTCACCACTATCATTAATCGTTTGAAGGTTCTTTATATGCCGATCCATTGACCATGTATCTCTGCGCTTAATACCTTGCTTGGAAAAACCAATAATCGAATTCATGGGCGTCCGTAATTCATGACTCATATTAGCCAGAAACTCAGATTTTAAGATATTCGCCTTCTCTGCCAATAACTGAACTTCTTTCACCTTGGTAATATCGTGAGAGTAAATAATAATATATTTCTTTCTTGATTCGGTTACTGCCTTAATGGTTTGATAGTAAGAAATACCATCAATGGTCACCTCCCTCTTAACATGGTCATTATCTTCTACAAGCTCCAATACTCCTTTTAAGAGAGGATGCCTAACACCATCTACTTTTAATGATGGATACAGTGTTTCAACAGCAGGATTTGACAACACAACCATACCATCACCATCTAACTGAATAATTGGATTAGGGTTATTTTTTGGAATATTTGCATATCTTTGCGCTTCATCCATTGCGTTTTTAATCGACTTAATATAATGCTGCCTTTCACTGGCTATACCAATTTGCTGACCTATCTCGCTCATTATTGTAATAAAGTCATGGTCTATCTTCATTGTTTCATGTGCAAAAAACTCTAGCACACCCACAACCTCTTTATTAACAAAGACAGGAAAGGCAAATCCCATTCTTAAATTAGCATTTCGCGCAGCCTTCATACGCAGAAAATTTTTATCTCTTGGTATATTTGCAATCAATACAGGCTGACCACTTTGCAGTACCCTCCCTGGCAAATCGTCCCCTTTGGAAAAAGAATTTCTCTCTGAAATATCACTAAATTCTTTATATTGATCAGGATATTCTAAAAACCACAACCTGGCTGAAACAAGAACATCTTTTTTCTTATCAACAACATAGGCATGTCCTATCGGCCAACCTGTATAGGCACAAACAAGATCTATGCATTGTTTTAAAGCACTCTCTTGACTATCACTTCTATTTGCCGCAATCGCAATATTACGCAAAAGGTCAACAATAGCTGCTTCTCTTTTAAGCGCAGCAGTTCGCTCTTCAACCATGTGTTTTAAATTATCTCTATGATGCTCTAGAGCCTTTGTTGTTTCGGTAAGCGGCTTACTGATTCTATAATATGAATATATAATAGTCCCTGCATAAAAGAAGATACTTAACAACATCACCAAAAACTGATCGTCACCAATTTTCCGGTTATTTTTTTCAATATCATTTTGTAACAACGTCGTCACCACATCCTGCATCTGAGCAACTGTGTTTGCATGTGTGGACAATTCTTGATAACTGGGGTTATTCACTAAATGTTGCATATCCGAGCGCAATATTGAAAGAGCAGTACGCTCTAATAGATGCCACTCTTGCACGGCAGTGTCGATTGCCTGGCGTACTTCAGGAGATTCTATCGGTTTTATCGCTCGTTTCTCTTTGCCATCCACACTAGTAACAATCTCTCCACCCTTCAAGAATGCAAGGTAATTACTCTTAATTAAATGGGCCGTGTGTTGCGCAGCATCATTATGTATTAACACTGCCTTCCAATCTGAAGTAATATGCGAAGAAATAACAGTAGTTATTTCTTTAACATAACGTTGCACAAACATACGCTGCAAACCAGCTCCATTAATAACAGCTGCATCATATTTATTTTCCTCTAATTGCTTATTAATATAAACGCCACTAATAACAAAAATGATAATTAATAACGTTAGTAGAATACTTAAATGCAAAAATACTTTCTGCCCAATATCACGCTTGGTTCTACTATTAATAAGTGAGTCACCAAAATGCGTCAGGAACAATAATATCGATACAACTAACGCAATAATAATCGCCATTCCTTCGTAATTCTGAAACGGATCATAACGACAATCTGCCCATGGAATAAAGACCGTTGCAGCCATACCAGTATAATGCATACCACAAATAGCAGCTCCCATTATCATTGCACTTGCAACAATGAATAACCGGTTCCATTTAGACTTAGACCGAGATAACGTAAATAACAACCATAACGCGGCACCAGATGCGGTCACCGCAATTACCACTGATAAAGCAAAAATATCAGGAAGGTAATAAATATCTGCATCCATTATCATTGCTTCCATGCCCATATAATGCATGACGCAAATGCCTGCACCAAGAAGTACGGCAGACAATGCAATGGTCCTAACTTTTAACACATGTGATTTAACCATTTGCAGCACATAAAACGCAGCAACTATGGCAACAAACATTGAAAGTAATGTTAGCCAAATGTCATATTGCACAGACATTTGCATTTTGAATGATAACATGCCAATAAAGTGCATTGCCCAGATACCAGCTCCCATCGCAAATGCACCACAATAGTGCCAAATATTTTGAGCGTGTTGATCCTTTTCTTCAAGCAATCTGCCAACAATTGTAAAGGCCGTGTACGATGCAAGGCAAGCAACAATATATGATACAATGACTAAACCATACTGATAAACCCCGCTTTCTGCATTAACAGGCTTATCTGTAATAAATAGTGTATCCAGCACAATCAACACCTACTTTATTTCAATAAAGTCATTATCTACCGCCAGTTTGTGCATCTGACGAACATCATTATAGTGATCATCCTGAATATCAACAAACCCATGCAAAAACGCTTTTTCTAAAATACGCTTACCCTCTGTATCTTCTTCCATCTTTAAAAAAACATTCTTTATCTTATTTCTTAATGCAAGATCCAAAGAATTTGAATAAACCACCGGCGGAATAGCTGCAGGTCCCAACACCTCAATCACTTTAATGTCTTTGGTGTATTTTTCCCCTGTATTTTTTGCATAATCTAATACCAATGAATCCACAGCACTAGCATCAGCCGTCCCCTCAGCAACCATCCGGATTGATTCTTCGTGAGACCCTGATTGAAGTAACTGACTAAAAAAACCTTCTTTTTCTTTCATCGAAATTAGCTTGGCCCTTGGCATATTATAACCAGAGTTGGATGTCTTATCGTTAAACACAAAACGCTTACCTTTTAAATCTTCAAACGTTTCTATATTACTATTTTTATGAACTATCACGTCCGAAAAATAAATCGGCATAGCATTATACCGCTTCCCTTCCATCACCGGAGCAGCCAATAATGATATTGGACTTTCCTCCGAGTCATGAGACAATACATAAGGATACCCACAAATAAACCCTATATGTATTATCCCTTCTTCAAGCATTCTATTAATTACGGTGTATGAAAGGCCAGTTACTAACTTGGTCTCTATACCTGCTTTTTCACCTAAATAGTCCGAAATTTCTTTGTATATGCTCACCCCATTTTCTGAAACAAATGCCGCTGTCATACCAATATTAATTTGAGCGGGGCTCTTTGCCGCCAACGAGACACCGCCATTAGCAATATATAGAAATAATACACACACAACAATACGTGGTAAATATAGCATAACTATACCTTTGAAAAATGCCCTAAACCTTTCAACTGATAGTAGATAGTGCTACTTGATTATTCTAATTAATGCAATGGTTATTTCCCTCTACCATAAGCAAGAATAACTCCCAATTTGCTGATTTAAAGATACCCACATATATTGAACACGGTCCATATTATAAAACATTTTATACGATAATAATCGCCGCTTCTATCTAAAGTCTATAGGATCTTGCCCATAGTTGGGGTGATTTAATTTCCCAATATGGCAAAAATAAGGTACAATAAGCACAAGGCACTAAAGAATAAGTGGGGGAACACTTATCATTTTAGGAGCAGCGAACATATCATGATCCGTAAATTTCACCATGACGACACTCTTAACATCGTCAGAGTCTGGGAATTGGCGATGAAAGATTATTACCCCGATATCCCTGTAGAAACCCTCGAATCTTGTAAAAAAGATATCGTCTATCGGTACCTGCCACATGTAGAAACATGGATATACGAATTAGACAGCACCTCGGTAGGGTTTATCAGTATTTATGAACGTGCCATTCGCGCTCTATTTGTTCTGCCAACACACCAACGTACCGGAATTGGCACCCAACTTATAGAGCATGTAAAAGCTATCAAAGGGCCTCCGCTGACTCGCGAAGTACTGACCCGCAGTATGAAAACAATGGCATTTTATCGCAATTGTGGCTTTACCCCAACAAAAGAAGGGATATGCCCAGAACTTGCTGAACCCACAATTACATATGTGGTCAAATAGCATTCACCAATCGCTTGGCACTGCCTGCTGCCATTGTCCAGCCTAATGTACCATGACCAGTATTGAGGTAAAGGTTCGCATAAGGTGTGGAGCCAATGATAGGCAAGCAATTTGGTGTAGCAGGCCTCAAGCACGACCACGACGTTGCCCTTTCAAGCAATGATGCATCCAATCGTGTGAAAATTGTTTTCGTAATATGCTTTAACGTATCAACACGCCTGTGATCAATACTATGATCAAAACCAGCAAATTCAGCCATACCAGCAACACGCAAGCGCGTCCCCAGCCGACTCGCCACTACCTTATATGCTTGGTCTGTAAGGCATATCTGAGGAGCATAATCTTCATAGCCAGTAATATCGACTGTCAAACTATACCCTTTGAGAGGATAAATCGGTAAATAAATGCCAACTTGTTTAGCTAATTGACCGCTATAAGCTCCTGCACAAAGAATAATTGCATCTGCCTGCCAATAACCACATCGACTCTTTACCATGTCAATAGTATCACCACCAACTATTAACTTCTCAACATGGCAATTATAAACAATTTTCACACCTTTTTTAATTAGGTAATCCGCAAGACCATTACAAAATTGATATACATCGCCACTAGCATCATCTCTAAAATATATTCCACCAATAATATTTCGGTTGTTGTAAGCAAGTGCAGGTTCGCGTTCTGTACAAGCCTCAAGCGAATGAAGCACGTCATAATGACATCCCATTGTTTCTTGGAATTTTGCTTGGGCTTTGGCAAGCTCAAACGAACCTTTTTTGGCATAATAATGAAGTGTACCTTTGGTTTGATACTCAAAGTTAACCGGCACTTCCTTTAATAACGCATCCAGCGATTTTTTACTTTCATACGCCAATGCCAACGCTTCTTTTGTGGCATATTTAACCTTTGAAGCACGACAATATCCCAAAAATGAAAGCACCCACTTAAGCATATACGCATCAATACGTTTAATAAAAAGTGGTGATTTACTATCAAGCAACCAAGCAGGGACACGCCTTATCAAATAAGGCCTAGCCCAGGGTTCAGCATGACTATAACTTAACTGCCCTCCATTGGCATAACTGCATTGTTTTGCTGGACCTGGTTGTGCTTCTAATACAGTTACCTCATAACCCTTGTTCAGCAACTCATAGGCTGTTGTTAAGCCTATCACTCCCGCCCCTAGAACAAGCGCCTTATTGCTCATGAGCAAGCAACCATTGTTTTTTCTCTATGCCTGCTGCATAACCGGTTAATTTACCGTTACTGGCAAGCACCCGATGACATGGCACAATAATATGGAACGGATTTTTATTACATACATTACCAACCGCTCTTGGCCCTGGATGCTCAGGATTAATATTCTTGGCAATTGCTTGATACGTTGTTGTTGTACCATAGTACGTATCGACCATCTGCTGCCGCACTGCATGTTGGTATAGTGTATTACTATTTGCTAGTGGCAAATCAAATTTTTTCAGCTTCTTAGAAAAATATGCCTCAAGCTGTTTCTGACACTCATGTGTCAGATCCGATGGTAACACATCATTATCATTGCTGTGATTTACAAAAACAACCGAGGTTAAAGTTTCGTGGTTAGCTGCAATACGCAACACGCCAACTTTAGAGGCATAATAGGAAACAAATTCTTGCATAATAATCTTAAAAATAAGGAAGATTCATAGGGCTTACGAGAATACCCCCTATCGTAAGAGAAGGTCAAGAAATATCACTATTGTTGCTATATACCCACTCCATATGTGTATTATTTATGTTACGCCACTTATTCTCAAACACCACTGATACGCTTTTTGACACCAAAGCGTTTAATTTAGTTAATTAAGTGATTGCGTTAAATTTATGAAAAGGTTATACGTTTTAATAAATACGCGATTAACCTAAGCATTAAAAAGATGGGGGCTTATGCAACAGGTGGTTGAAGCAAGTAATTCTGGGAGCTCAGCCTTGGATGCTGCACAAAAAGTTAAAGACCGTCTCAATGGTTCGTTGGCTAGACTAGAAAAAGCCATCGAGCAATATCATGAACGCCAAACTGAAAAAAAAGATGCACTTGTAGGCGAACTTGATCTATATATAGATCAAATCAGAATGATGATAGAAGATGAACATGTAAACGTGGAATAATAGAAAAACGATGGCGACCGTAGATTTTACAATAGGCACAGAAACATTCCAACTAGCTTGCGAAGAAGGCCAACAAGCTCGTATTAAAATGCTTGCTAAAAGCCTTGATACGCGCTTTAGATCCCTATCAAAGACCTTTACATCAGCTCCAAATAATACAGTACTTGCCATTACGGCATTGATGATGGAAGATGAAATTAGAGGACTACGTGAAAAAGGCTCATCCTCTGGCAACACATCACTTCATGATGATGAACTTGCAAAAGTAATTGACCAAGTTATTTCTCCAGTAGCAGACCATATAGAGGCACTTGCACAAAAAATCGAAACATTGTAGAATAGACGGTAATTTAAGTGGGATTATGCTGCCTGGTGCGTTAGATCAACATTCCCCAGAGGCAATAAAAGCACAATTGGGGGCTGTCCCTGCCTGTGACTGTTGGTCCAGGTACTTACGGCCCACCACCTAGACATAAGAGTCTCTAGGCGGCAATTTAAAGTATCGACGGCTACGGCGGTCCCACTTAAATACTCTATGCACAAAACATAGTCACATTAATCACTTAGGCTATCCAAGCAAGCATTACCCTAATGACAAAATCCTCTATTCGTGCTCATATCTTATCCAAACGTGATCGACTAAACCAACAAGAGCAAGAAAAAGCTGCACATGCTGCATGTGACAACTTTATCAGAACCATTAACTCTCAAGGCCATAAAGTTGCGGTTTATTGGCCTATTGGCAGTGAGCTAGATACCATGCCACTGATGGACGAACTTAACCGCAAACACGTACATTTATTACTTCCATCCATTATAGATAAACACTCAGAACTAGTATTTAGACGATACAAGCCTGGCGACAAACTAGTACCAGGAGCATACCACAATATTCCTGAACCATTAGCATCCACCCAAACTGATACCCCAACACTCATTATCTGCCCTTTAGTTGGCTGTACAAAACATGGTGACCGACTAGGATATGGGGGTGGTTTTTATGATCGTACAATTGAAAAAATTGGCAGAAAAAACCTGTTGCTAATCGGGTATTGCCACCATATGCAACTTTGCAAATCCTTGCCAACACTTGACCATGATCAAACATTGGACTATGTAATTACTGATCACTCTGTAATACAAACAAACCACGAAACGTAAGAAGTTAGATTATGGCCGGACATTCTAAATTTGCTAATATCAAACACCGTAAAGCTGGCCAAGATGCCAAACGTGCTAAATTATTCACCAAACTGACTCGTGAAATACAAGTAGCAGCGGGAGCCGGACAACCTGACCCTGACTTTAACCCACGTTTGCGAGGTGCCCTTATTGCCGCTAGAAAAGCTGGAGTACCAAAAGACCGCATTGAAACTTCTGTCAAAAAAGGATCTGGTCAAATTGAAGGGGAGAGCTTTGAAGAAATGCGCTACGAAGGCTACGGCCCCGGTGGCATTGCCATTATTGTGGATGTATTAACCGACAACCGTAACCGCTCTGCAGCAGAAGTAAGAACGTGCTTTACAAAAGCAGGTGGAAATATGGGTGAAACCGGAAGTGTAAACTTTATGTTTGATCGCATTGGGTTGGTGGAACTAAGTGCAGATGTTGCCGACCACGACACTATCTTTGAAGCTGCTGCCGAGGCTGGCGCGGAAGATGTCGACAGCAATGATGAGTTCCATGTGATTACATGCGCTCCTGATGAACTCAACGTCGTGCGCGATGCACTCACAGATCATTATGGTGATCCTGAAACCGCCAAACTTGCTTGGCGCCCTAAAGAACCTATGGAACTTGACTTAGAACAAGCCGAAAAAATTATTAAGTTAATTGACGCCCTAGAAGATAATGATGACGTACAAGATGTTACTGGAAATTTCATTATACCCGACGACATTGCTGAACAACTCGCATGATTCAAACACGTATCATTGGTATTGACCCAGGCCTGCGTTACACGGGATGGGGAGTTATTGATATTGAAGGTAGCTACGTGTCATTTGTCGCATGTGATCGCATCACCACAAACACTAAAGACCCTCTTCCTACCCGACTTACCACACTCCACCAAGAATTAACAAAAATTATCAATTTATATACGCCAACATCAAGCGCCATCGAAGAAACATTTGTTAATAAAAATCCCCTTTCATCACTTAAGCTTGGCCATGCTAGAGGATGTCTTATTGCAGCAGCAGCGCTGACCGGCCTTGAAATTTCAGAATATTCGGCCAATAAAATAAAAAAGTCTGTAGTGGGCGTTGGCCACGCAGATAAAAGCCAAGTTGCTATGATGGTTCATCAATTACTTCCCAAAGCCACCATTAGAAGCGAAGATGCATCCGATGCGCTTGCGGTAGCGTTGTGTCACGGTCATTATATGGGTCAACACGTAGCAATACCATACTAAAGCTATACGATACCAACAAACGTGACAAAAACATTCTTCACTACTTCCTTGCAAATCAGCACTCAGCTTTGCTATGGTATCAACATTAATAAAGGGAGATTCACAATATTATGATAGGAAAACTGACCGGTGTTATTGATACCCTTGCCACTGATCATGTCATTCTAGACGTCAATGGAGTAGGGTATGTGATATTTTGCAGTGGCAATACGCTTCGCAAAATAGGCAACCAAGGTAGTAACTGTAGTTTGCTTATTGAAACCCATGTGCGCGAAGACCACTTTCATCTATATGGATTTGCAGGAAAAGAAGAAAAAGAAACATTCTTAGAACTCACAAAAATAAGCGGCGTGGGAAACAAAATGGCTCTCGCAATTTTATCCGTCCTATCACCAGGGCAATTAGGGCTTGCCATCAGCGCACAAGACAAAAACGCACTAACTCAGGCTCCTGGCGTAGGCCCCAAACTTGCCAGTAGATTACTTACAGAGCTCAAAGACAAACTTTCTTTTGATGGCGCTATTACTTCATCCCCAACTACAACTTCTGGCACCACCTCAAGCGAACCTAACCCAACTGCAGACGCCGTATCAGCACTCATTAATCTTGGATATAGTCGGATGGAAGCATTTTCGGTCATTAATAATATTGCCGCAAAGAATGATAATTTATCCGTTGATGAACTGATTAGGCAAGGCTTAAGCCAATTGGCTAGCGCATAATTTTTTAAAGTAGAGCACATGACAGAACAACGCATCCTAAGCCCTAAACCCGAAGAGTCTGAGCAACAAGAACGTGCCCTTAGACCAGAATCATTGGCCGATTTTACTGGCCAAGCCAGTGCCAAAGCTAATTTAAGCATCTTTATTGATGCCGCAAAAACCCGCCAAGAAGCGCTAGACCACACCCTAATGTATGGCCCACCGGGATTAGGAAAAACCACTTTTGCTTCGATTATTTCTAAAGAGTTAGGAGTTAATTTTCGCGCGACCTCCGGGCCATTATTATCCAAAGCAGGTGATTTGGCAGCCATTTTGACAAACCTTCAGGCCAAAGATGTCTTGTTTATTGATGAAATTCACCGCCTTCATCCTCAGGTAGAAGAAGTCTTGTACCCTGCTATGGAAGACTTTAAGCTAGATCTAATTATTGGAGAGGGACCAGCTGCACGTACCGTTCGTATTGATTTACCTCCCTTTACATTAATTGGCGCCACTACCAGACTTGGACTTATCTCTAATCCATTACGTGATCGCTTTGGTATTCCAATACCCCTACAATTTTATACTACCGATGAATTAACGTTAGTTATTGGACGTGCAGCAACATTGTTGAAAGCACGCTTAACTCAAAACGGCGCTTCAGAAATTGCCAAACGTTCTCGTGGCACACCTCGTATTGCCCTTAGACTACTGAGACGTGTGCGTGACTTTGCATTAATCGAAAATGATGGCAATATTGACGACCACCTGGCCGATAATGCTCTTAACCGCCTCGAAGTAGATAAGCTGGGCCTGGATAAGGCTGACCGACGGTATTTAATGTTTATTGCAGAAAAATACCGAGGCGGCCCTGTAGGAATTGAGACCATTTCGGCAGGCCTTTCCGAGCAACGTGATTCCCTTGAAGAAACCATTGAGCCATTCTTGCTCCAACAAGGCTTTGTACAACGTACACCACGAGGACGCGTGCTCACACCTTTGGCGTTTGAACATTTAGGCCTGAATATACCCGCACCACAAGCTGTCCAATTAGATCTATTAGCGAGTGCAGAAACATGAGCCATCATTGCTCTTACCGCGTCTATTACGAAGACACCGATGCCGGTGGCGTAGTCTATTATGCGAACTATTTAAAATTTGCTGAAAGAGCACGCACCGAATGGTTACGCGAGCGCGGCATTATTCAAAGCAAACTTGCCCAAGAAGAAGATATCTTATTTGTAGTCCGCAAAGCGGAACTGGATCTAAAACAACCAGCACGATTAGACGACCTGATTGATATTGAAACATCATTAGTACATATCAAGGGCGCTCGTATAAACTTGGAACAAACCCTTTGCGTTAATAAACAAATACTTGTATCCTTAAATATCACCATTGCGTGCATTAATAGTGCATTCAAGCCTACGCGCCTGCCACCTTCCATCATCAATGCCATAGCTTCATAACATGTTTGATATTTCCTGGACTGAAATTATATTTGTATTTGTGGTAGCATTATTAGTGCTTGGTCCCAAGGAGATTCCGCATATTGTTTCAGGAATAAAAAAAACAATTCGCTACGCGAAAGAAACCTCCGCAAAATTGACGCAGTCTCTTGAATCAATTGATGAAGTAAAAGAAATTAAAAATGAATTGGATTCCTTTAAAACCATCATCGATTTAGACGGAAATCCTCAACGCGCATACGACGTGGATGAAGCACGTAAAGATATCGAAATCTCAAAAAGCCCAAAAGAGTAATTTACAGATTCAGATGATTGATGTAGCATGGAACGCCATGACTGATTCACTAAAACTTTCTGAGCTTGCAGCTGTAAAAATCTGCCATGACCTGGCAGGTCCTATTGGCGCCATTAACAATGGAATTGAACTGCTTAAAGAGCCAGACGGCGACCTGCATCAAGAATCCCTTGAATTAGTAGAGATGAGCGCCAAAGAGGCTGTAAGCAAATTATTATATTTACGCCAAGCACTCGGATCTGGCAGTCCACAAGGCGAATCCAATATTAACAATCTCATGGAAATTGCTGATAACTATTTCACCAATAGCAAAATTACGCTGCGGTGGAACTTACCACAAACTTCTAATGGCACGGTAGCAACGGTACCGTCTCCGGTTGCAAAACAAATTCTCAACATGATTTTATTAGTTTCTGGCAGCCTGATCATGGGCGGAGATATGCTAGTCAATGTTGTTCAAAATGGCAAAAACACCTCGGTTAAAATACGCGGGGAATCATCCGTGGTGAAGCTTGCTGATGATGTTTTATTTATGCTTGATGGCAATACAAATAACGAAGACATTAATGTCAAAAATATGTTACCATACCTAATATACTTAACAGGAAAAGAAAATAATAGTCCTGTTACGATTGAACATAGTCAAACACACGTAGAAGTTTGTTATAATTAGAAGATATCGAAACAAATTAGTTACATAGCAGATATTAGTTTAATGTTGTTTTTAACCTAGGCTCTAAGCAAGTAGTATGGCCCAACAACAAGATCAACAGCAGTTGCATGTCACTGTCGTTTCTATTGACGACCGCCCTTATGCTATTTCTCAGAAACATTTGCACACCATGGTGCACCTGGGTCCACAAAACCATCACAATCTCGAAAAGACCGATCATAAACTTACTCTTGATTTCCAAAATCAACATGTCCCTGTACTTGCACTATCCCCACTTTTGCACCAGACTCACCTGGACATCCCTCAGCAAGCTACCATTCTTGTTTATAAAGTAGCGGATATTATTTTTGGATTACTTGTGAACAACGCAAGTCACTTTGAGAACGCCAACTTCAATCCACTACCTTCTCTTGAAAGTGGACATGAACTCATTATTGGCCACGCTCAACTAAAAAATGGTACTTATTTACCTCTTATCAGCATTAAATCTGCTGCATATTATTTAGAACCTCAGCTTTCCCCTGGAAACGCCAACCTGCCCAAGCAATCTTTCTTTCTATGCAACACCGACAGCCAACATCAGGGATTGGTTTCCACAGAAAGCATTACACATATCATCAAGAAACAGCATAACGATTTTGTTTTTGCCGCACCGGGCATTATTACCACCTCATACCAACAACATTATATCCGGGTCTGCACTGCTTGTAACACCCTTAATATAAAGGATCCAGGCACGTATGTTGTTATCATATTAAAAAAACAGGATTACTATATTGGTCTTGTATTACATAATGTGATTCACATTACCACAGCAGACCAACACCCCCAATTGCCTATTATCAATACCAATCTATTATTTGAAGAGATTGATAAACGCCCTATTTCACAACCACCTGAAACACCGCCTACCACTCCCCCCTCAGCGGATAAAGTCGTCACCCGCAACGCTCAGGTATTTTAGTATTATCCTCAACTGTGGATAAGAACCTCTTCCATCATGGTTTTTACAAAAAATACTGCTCTTGTGTTAATAACTTCAAGAGGGTATATATACCCGTCGTGAATAACGTAAGCGCGCGTTAACATCAAAATAAAATGATACCAAATCAAAAATTGGGCACACGCCTTATATTTTAGTCAATAGTTAAAGGAAGCATACCATGACAGATACTATACGTGTTGAAACCGATAGCTTTGGAGAACTTCAAGTACCGGCCGACAAATATTGGGGAGCTCAAACACAACGTTCGCTTGGAAATTTCAAAATTAGCGGAGAAAAAATGTCTCCTGCTATGGTACGTGCACTTGGAATCCTCAAAAAATCTGCAGCTTCTGTCAATATGGACCTAGGAGTACTTGATAAAAAAATTGGTGACGCCATCTGCCAAGCCGCTGATCAAGTTATAAGTCTAGAGTTGGTAGATCATTTTCCACTTGTTGTATGGCAAACCGGATCTGGAACCCAAACCAACATGAACAGTAATGAAGTAATTGCTAACCGGGCAATTGAAATTTTAGGTGGCCAGATGGGATCCAAAGATCCAGTACACCCTAATGATCACGTCAACATGGGACAGTCATCAAACGACACTTTTCCAACAGCCATGCATATTGCAGCAG
>CALCTU010000181.1 GCA_937907045.1 uncultured Alphaproteobacteria bacterium | reverse complement strand
TATTAACATTGATGATGATGGCTTTAAAATTACCACTACTGTTCCTAAAAAAGCTTTATGGGATCAAGAAAAATTAGCAGAAATATTTACTCGTATTCAAAATGAAGGTGATGACCCAACAGAATATCTGGAAGTTACATATAAGGTTCCAGAAAACAAATATAAAGCTTGGCCTAATTTAATCAAAAAAGAATTTGAACCAGCCAGAACATTAGAAGAAGGCAAGCCCACTTATTCGCTAACTCCAGATGTGGAGGAAGCATAATGACTGGTTTACCTATCATAAGCGCTGAAGAGCGCATGAAAGAGAAGAAAGGTATCAAGGGCTGTATTATTGGAGTTTCCGGTATTGGGAAGACTTCACAGCTTTGGACTCTCGACCCAAAAAACACTTTGTTCATGGATCTGGAGGCTGGTGATCTTGCTGTCGAAGGATGGAAAGGTGATGCTTTGCGTCCTCGCACTTGGCAAGAATGTCGTGATTTTGCGGTGTTTATCGGCAATTTTAATCCATCATTACGTGACGAGCAGCCATATAGTGAAGCACATTATAAGGCTGTATGTGAAAAATACGGTGATCCAAAAGTTTTGGATAAATATGACACCATTTTTATTGATTCAATAACAGTAGCAGGTCGCCTTTGTTTCCAGTGGTGTAAAGGCCAGACACAGGCATTTTCAGAAAAAACAGGCAAGCCTGACATGCGTGGCGCTTATGGTCTGATGGGTCAGGAAATGGTCGGATGGCTTGCCCACCTTCAACATACACGTAATAAAAATGTTTGGTTCGTTGGTATCTTAGACAAGAAAACCGATGACTTTAATCGTGCATATTTTGAAATACAAATTGATGGAAGCAAAACCAGCCTGGAATTGCCTGGAATCTTTGACCAATTGATCACTATGGCAGAGATACAGTCACAAGATGGTACTGCATTTCGTGCTTTCGTTAACCACACCATGAATCCTTATGGATATCCAGCAAAAGACCGCAGCGGTCGTCTTGACATGCTGGAAGAGCCACATCTTGGCCGTTTAATGGAGAAAATCAAGGGGCCGGTAAAACCGGCATCAGAACGCTTGGTTTATGAGCAGCCAAAAACTGACCCTGAATCTGCCAACGCTAATACTGAATCTAAACCTCAACCTCAACCTCAAACTCAAGGAGATCAATCATGAGTAATAACTGGAATGATTTTAACAATGCTGAAGAGCAAACCAGCTTTGATGTAATACCAAAAGGAACACTTGTAAAAGTGCGAATGACAATAAAGCCAGGTGGCTATGATGATGCCAATAATAGTTGGACAGGTGGTTATGCCACGCACAAACCCGATTCTGGCGCTGTGTATTTGTCGTGTGAATTTGTAATTTTAGCAGGTGAATTTGCAAAACGAAAAATCTGGAGCAACATCGGTCTTTATAGCCAAAAAAATAACAATAATTGGGGCAACATGGGGCGCTCCTTTATCAGAGGTATTCTAAATTCTGCTCGTGGCATTATGCCAAAAGATGAATCACCAAACGCCCAAACTGCAAGAAGAATAAATGGTCTAGCCGATCTGGATGGTATTGAATTTGTTGCAAGCGTTGGTGTTGGAAAAGATCAAAACGAAGAAAAGAAAAATGAGATCCGGTTGGCTATTACTCCCGATCATAAGGAGTACGCCAACATTATGGGCGCTGTGGCAACCGTTGCTGCCCCGACAACAGCTGCAGCCCTACCAACTTCAAACTATCAGCCATCTGCTCCAACTGCAAATCCTGCAGAACCTAGCTCTAATCCAACTGGCAAGCCTTCTTGGGCGCAATAATACAGGAGTTTTAGATGTTACTGCGTCCTCGTCAGAAGATTTTTGTTGAAAAGAGTGTTGCTGCTCTAAAAGAATATGGCAACACTCTTGGTGTCGCTCCAACAGGGAGTGGCAAGACTATCATGTTGTCTGCTGTTACGGCAAAAATAGTTAAAAACGTTGATACAAGTAAGGCTTGCATACTTGCCCATCGTGATGAATTAACATCGCAAAACTGTCAGAAGTTCAGCAAAGTTAATCCTAAAATAAGCACTTCTGTTTTTGATGCCACGAACAAATCATGGGATGGTGATGTAACTTTTGCAATGGTGCAAACTTTATCTCGTGACAATAATATTTCTTTAATGCCTCAGCTGGATTTATTGGTAATTGATGAGGCGCATCACGCTGTAGCCAATGGCTATATGCGAATCATACATAAGGCAAAAGAATTAAATCCCCATTGTATGATCTATGGAGTAACAGCAACACCGATGCGTGGTGATCGCAAAGGTTTGCGCCCTATCTTTTCAAATGTTGCTGACCAGATCACTTTAGAAGAATTAATTGCCTCCGGTCATCTTGTACCGCCACGCACTTTTGTAATTGATGTTGGTGTCAGAGAGGAGCTTACCAATGTAAAGAAAGTTGCTGCTGACTTCGATATGGGCGAAGTCGATAAAATAATGAATAAGCGGCCTATTACCAATGCAGTAGTAAAGCATTGGAAAGAAAAAGCCGGTGACCGCAAAACCATTGTTTTTTGTTCTACTGTCGATCATGCCAGAAATGTATGTAGAGCATTTAATGATGAAGGTGTAAAAGCTGTTCTAATTCATGGAGAGTTATCAAAATCAGAACGGGCAGACGCACTAAAATCATACGAGGAAGGTGATACACAGGTTGTTGTTAACATTGCTGTGTTAACAGAAGGGTATGATTACACACCAACATCATGTGTAGTTTTACTGCGTCCATCTTCTTATAGATCTACGATGATTCAAATGGTTGGGCGCGGACTTCGCACTATAGACCCTGCTGAACACCCAGGCATTGTAAAAACAGACTGTATTGTTCTTGATTTTGGAACATCATCATTAATGCATGGCTCGTTAGAGCAAAGTGTTACTCTGGATGTAAAAGAAACAGATCGTGAATCACCAAAGAAAAAATGTCCTGAATGCAGCGCCATTGTTCCAACGTCTGCCAGAGAATGTTCCTTGTGCGGATATGTATGGGAAAGAAAAGAAAGCGAAGAAAGTGATAGCGACCAATTATCTGATTTTCTTATGTCAGAAATTGATCTGTTGGCACGTTCTTCATTTAGATGGTGTGATATCTTTAGTGATGATGCTGCACTTATTGCCCAGGGCTTTAATGCCTGGGCAGGCATATTCTTTCTTGAAGGTAGATGGTTTTCAGTTGGCGGAGGTAAAAATCTTGCAACATCCCTTTTATCGATCGGTGAAAGAACAGTTTGTTTGGCTGCAGCCGATGATTGGTTAAATGACAATGAAACATCCGACAGCGCACATAAAACAAACCAATGGCTGAATCAGCCTGCAACTTATAAGCAGCTTAGGTATTTGCCAGCGCATTTAAAAAATGATCACGGTCTTACCCGTTATCAGGCATCGGCGCTGCTTACTTTCCAGTTCAACAAGAAAAAAATACGTGAACTCGTTTGGGGTTCCAGGGAGGCAGCGTGAGATGTGCAGTGTGCTTAATGATGGATCATGGTTTTGGCTATGTACAGCCACCTTACAAATTTTCCAGCAGATGGGGGCAAAAAACCTATCGCAAATTCTGTTCAAAGCACTGCCAGGACATCTATTCGCACATCAAAAAAACAAAAGGAGCAGAGACAGTGATTGATCCTACAAAACATGAAAAAGACGCAATGGCGGCCGCATTAAAACCGCTAGGTGAATATGTCGCATCCATTGGCATGCACCGAGGACTAGCAAATTACACAAAGGAAGAAATTCTGACGCTAGTTGAAGTCACCATCACGGCCTACCACGACCACCTAAGAGAAGCAGTTAAAGATGAATTTGAGGTAGAAATTCCATGCTAGATTTTAATAGTTCCAAAACATTTGCAGATAGAGTCAACGGCTTTATTGATCTTGCCCTAGAGGAAGAAAATAAAAAACAAACACCGAGGGATTACCTTGGTGGATCACGCTTAGGAGTAGAATGCAAACGTGCTTTACAATTTGAATATTTGAATACTCCAAAAGATGAAGGTCGTGACTTTGATGGTCAGCTTTTACGAATATTTGCAGCCGGACATCTGTTTGAAGATATGGCAATCAAGTGGCTTCGCGCTGCAGGTGTGGAACTTTACACCGAAAAGAAAGACGGTCACCAGTTTGGCTTTTCTGTGGCAAAGGGGCGCATACGTGGGCATGTCGATGGTATTATCAATGCTGCTCCTGAAGAATTAGGCATGGGTTTTCCTGCACTTTGGGAATGTAAATCCATGAATAATAAGAGCTGGAGAAAAACACAAAAAGATGGTGTGGCTCTGGCACATCCTGTCTATGCAGGCCAGATTGCCACTTACCAGGCATATATGGAAGGAAGTGTATCTGGTATTTCAAATAATCCTGCGCTTTTTACAGCAATCAATAAGGATACTGCTGAATTATACCACGAACTCGTACCATTTGATTGCACCTTAGCACAAAAGCTCACCGATAAAGCTGTAATGGTATTGCAAGCGTGTGATGCCGGAGAGTTATTACCCCGTGTATCAAACACCTCCACTCATCACATATGTAAATTTTGCTCCTGGCAAGATAGATGTTGGGGGGCGAATGCATGACAAACAATTGGGGCGATTTTAATCAAGCAGCGGAGCAATACTCATCTTCTGATAAAAAATATAATGTTGAAGATATCAGATCACGCATGCTGTCTAATATTCATGCGATATTACGCTATTTACTGCCAAGAGGTATTTTTCAGGCAGATAGGTTTGTTGTTGGAGATCTGCAAGGCAATCCTGGAAAAAGCCTGGTGGTTACTGTATCAGGTGATAAAGCTGGTTTATGGCAGGATTTTTCCACTGGTGAATCTGGAGATCTCTTCACCTTATGGGCAGCAATTTATAGTCTTGATGCCAAGCAGAATTTCAATGAAGTATTGCAAGATATCGAAGGCTGGCTTGGGGGCGACTATAAAGAAAAATATAAAAAGCCAGAAGATTTCAAACCAACACCTCCCATCGATGAGCTTGGGGCTTTTACAGGCAAATGGGATTATTTTAATTCGCAAGGAAAGCTAATTGCTTGTGTTTATAGATACGATCCACCCGATGGTAAAAAGCAATTCCGACCTTGGGATGCGGTGGCAAGGAAATACAAAGCACCTACGCCACGACCGCTTTATAACCAACCACAAATGGTAACTGCCAAACAGGTAATTCTTGTTGAAGGTGAAAAAGCAGCACAGGCACTTAATAATGTTGGAGTATGCGCTACTACTGCAATGAATGGCGCGAAAGCTCCCATAGATAAAACTGATTGGACACCTCTTACTGGCAAAGATGTTGTTATCTGGCCTGACAAGGACAAAGCCGGTTGGGATTATGCGGAGAATGTAGCAAAGCACTTGCAGGAAGAAGGGGTTGCCAGTGTTTCTATTTTATATCCCCCCGATGATAAGACAGAAAAATGGGATGCTGCCGATGCTGTTATGGAAGGCATGAATATCAATAGCTTTCTGGCAACAGCAACAAGGTCGGAAATCAAAATAAACAGATGTCCAATATCTTTATATGAATGGACAGCAGAAAAATATGACGGTGATGCACCAGAACGTAGATTTTTAATCCAAGATACTATTCCGATTGGCAAAGCTACTTTGCTTGCTGCTATGGGTGATACAGGCAAAGGTATGCTTACCTTAAACCTTGCTTTGCAAATTTCTACAGGAGGAACGCAAAAAACATCCATTAGTCCTGAACCATTGATGTTTGGCAACCCTATAAAAGAATTTGGAACGGCTGTCATATTAACCGCAGAAGATGATCAGGATGAAATCCATATCAGACTAGAAAAGCTTGATCCAACCAGAGAGCGCAGCAAACCTGAGAACAGAAAGAAGCTGATAATTGTTCCATTGCCAAATGCCGGTGGTGCATTTCCGCTTATTAAAGAAACCTCACAAAATAATACATTTGAAAACACGGATTATTTTAATGATATCCGCAAGCAGCTTTTGCAGATCCCAGACCTTAGAATGATAGTTTTTGATCCACTGGCATCATTTACGCAGGCCGATGTAAATTCAAATCCGGCAGCAGGGAGTTTTGTTACCTGCCAACTCGCAGAGCTTGCTGTAGCTACTCAGTCAGCGTTGATAGTAGCGCATCATATGCGAAAGCCAGCAAATGGAAAGCCTATAGAAACAGCAGAACAAGCCCGTGATGCTATCAGAGGTACGAGCGCATTGGTAGATGGTGTTAGAAGCGCTTATGCCCTCTGGCCTGCAAAACAGGAAGATCAGGAAGGCGTATTTAAAATCCTAAAAGAAAAGTTTCAACGGAACGCTGTTTATAAAGGCGCAGTGGTCAAATCCAACTTTCCTTCAGATAAAACTATTCGAACATATCTACGAGATAAAGATAGCGGACTGCTTGTCGATATTACTGAACAATTGAAAAGACATAAAACGCCAAATGATGAGCTGAAAGATATTTTTGTCGACACAGTATCTCGTGCAGCGCGTAACGGTCACCCATTCACTCACACAGGAGAAGCTGGTCTTTATGACCAGCAGCATCGTCTTCCGGTGGAACTTCAGAATGTAGCTAAAAACAAGCTCTATTCACTTGGATTGGAGCTACTGAAAGAAAAACGTATCGTCAAATGTAAAGGCGAAGGATCAAAAATTGACAAATGGCTGGATGTGCCAGACGGACCATTCGCAAAGGCTTCAGGTGATTTCAAACTAGGTATGGAGGAGATTTAAAATGACATCAATTTTTATAGAAAAAAGCATTATTTGCGTTCCCGCTTCCCAGTGTTCCCACTGGGAAGGTAATTTTTGGGAACGTGATAAAACCACCCTGAAAGCCTTGGTTTTATTGGGTTTCTCAAAAAAATTTGCGTTCCCGGTTCCCAGCTTAAGTTTCTGGCTGCAGCCCTTATTTTACGGGCGTTCCCGCCTTCCCAATATATACTACGTATATATAGGTATGTTCTTCCCAAGAACACATACCTATATACAAAACGTAAAAACAGCAGCAGCCGGAATCCAAAAATTTAACATGGAGGTTTCGGAATGACACAAAAAATTTACTCAAAAATTCTAGCACTTGATCTTGGTACTCATACAGGCTGGGCAGCATGTGATGATACAGGCTTTGTCACATCAGGCATGATTCATTTTAAAACCACACGCTTTGACGGTGGTGGCATACGTTATCTGAAATTCAAACGGTGGCTGACCGAGGTTAAACAATCCCTTGATGTTATCGATGAGATCTATTTTGAGGAAGTTCGCAGACATAGTGGTGTTGATGCAGCCCATGCCTATGGCGGATTTATGGCAACGCTTACCTCATGGTGTGAACATCACCAAATCCCGTACCAGGGCATTCCTGTAGGCACAATCAAAAAACACATAACAGGCAAAGGCAACGCCAATAAACAGGCGATCATCAATGCTGTTAAGGCTCTTGGCTTTAACCCAATTGATGACAATGAGGCCGACGCAATCGCATTACTCAACTTAATTTTAACTAACCAAACGGAGGACGTATGACAGGAGAAGAATTACTACAACAGGCATTAACAACTTTTAGAGCAAGACGTGCCAGTTATGGAAATCCAGATAAATATTTTCATAAATTAGCCGATCGCTGGACAGCTGTTTTGGGCACAGAAGTAACAGCCAGTCAGGTTGCTATGTGCATGATTGAGTTGAAATTACTCAGGCTCGAAGAAGACCCTGCCAATTGTGACAGTATTGTTGATATTGCAGGTTATGCAGCATGTTTATCGGAGGTGATCAAATGAAACAGCCTCCATACAGATCAAATCTTGCAGGACTAATTCCAAAGAAAATAGATCCCGAAGATGTCAAACGCAAAGGATGGCGTGATGATGGTATCCTGGTGATTTCAAAAGATGACCAACGCCTTAATTGGCCTGAGCGTGAATTCATCAACCAAATAGGCAAAAAACTTTATGGCAACACTAAACAGGAGAAACAAAATGACAAATAACTGGAATAAAGACATGGTAATTGAACGCTTTGAAGAAGCCGTTGGAACCTTGAGGCGTTGGCATGTGCCTGGTATCAAGCCCAAGGGGCATTTTAGCGCATGGCCTGATATTGTTTACACGGTATGGGAAATAGAAATGCAGGATAAGTTACCTGTTAGATTAGGGTCACCATCTGCATCGGCCATTGACCGCATGAATGAAACATTTAGCTGGTTATGGCATTTAGAGCGTGTTGATGAACGCAAGGTAATAGTTATGAAAGCCCGAAAGATGAGATGGAAGTCTATCTTGCCCGTGCTTGGATGTGGTCGTACACATGGTTGGGAAATTTATCAAAACGCATTGGAAAAGATTGTAACAAAACTTAATAATAATTAAAAAAATTGTTCGCGAACAAAAAAGTACTGAACAGTGTGAACATTTTTTGCTATGTTGATAAATACAATTGCGGGAGGTTTGCGTTGATATGTTCCAAAGCGATAAAAAGTTGAGCTTTTGATCGGTTAATACAATTTTAACGAATATAGTTTATAATTAAGCATTTGATAATGTGACTATACAGTAGATTATGACTATATGTTTGGTGATTGATGATAACAACGTAAACAGAGAAGCTTCAAAAGCTCAAATGAAGAGTTTAGGATTTGAAGTTCATTCATGTGTAAATGGTAAAGAAGCGTTAGAATTTTGCAATCATGTATATCCTGAAATTATTCTACTTGACTGGCATATGCCAGTTATGTGTGGAAAGGGTTTTTTACAAAATATAAAAACCACTTATGATAAAAATTCAAAACCATTTATAATACTTTGTTCTGCTACTAAAAGTGAATCGGATATAAATTGCGCCTTTAAAGAAGGTGTTGATGATTCAATAGAAAAGCCTTTTAATACAGAAGATATGAAACAAATTTTAGTCCAACATGGTTTTATATAATAGTTACTCCGTGGCGAATTTCTAAAGCGGGTGGCAAAACCCCGAAATTTGCCTAGCGACAGAATCTTTAACTTGGTTGACACTCAGCTGAAGCAATTGCTTGGTTGCATTCGATAGCCGATAATTAATTTTAGCAAAAAAGATAAACATGAACAAAATTTCCATTCAGTATTGGAAACTGGATAGGCTTGTGCCTTACGCAAGAAATCCAAGGAAAAACGATGATGTCATCGACAAAATGTGCGGTGCAATTCGGGAGTTTGGATTTAGAATTCCAATTGTTGCAAAAAGCGATGGAACGATAGTTGACGGTCATTTGAGATATAAAGCTGCGTGTAAACTTGAAGTTGACACAGTGCCGGTTGTATTGGCTGATGATTTAAGTGAAGCGCAGATTAAAGCATTTCGTCTTCTTGCAAATCAATCAGCTAATTGGGCGGATTGGGATGATGACCTGCTAAAGCTGGAAATACAGGATTTACAGAACCTTGATTTTGACCTTGATCTTACCGGCTTTGAATTTGATGACATAGAGAAGTTACTCGAATCTGAACCACAAGAAGGTTTAACAGATGATGACGCTTCTCCATTAGTTGATGAAGAAAAAGATCCTGTAACAAAACCAGGTGATATATGGCTCTTAGGTGATCATCGTTTAATATGTGGTGATTCAACATCACCAGAAGTTATCGCAAAACTTATGGCTGGATCACTTGCTGATATGGTATTTACCGATCCGCCATATAACGTAAATTACGGCCAATCTATGAAAGATTCGTTACGTGGCAAGGATGGTCATAAAAATTATGCCGGAAGTCAGCCCGGCCGTAAAATCATGAATGATAATCTTGGTGATGAATTTTATGATTTTCTGCTAAGTGTTTGCCAGAATATGATTAAGGTATGCAAAGGTGCGCTTTATATTTGTATGTCGTCTTCTGAATTACATAATCTGCATAAGGCGTTTACAGAAGCCGGTGGCCACTGGTCAACTTTTATTATCTGGTCAAAAAACCATTTCACGATGGGTAAGGCAGATTATCAAAGGCAATATGAGCCGATCCTTTATGGCTGGCCGACCGGTCAAAAACATTATTGGTGTGGTGACCGCAATCAAAGTGATGTCTGGAATATCAAGCGCCCAAATAGCAATGATGTTCATCCTACCATGAAGCCGGTGGAATTGGTACAGCGTGCTGTTGAAAATAACAGTAAAAGCCGTGATATAGTGCTTGATCCATTTGGTGGATCAGGCTCTACCATGATTGCTTGTGAAAAAGTAGGCAGATCAGCAAGACTTGCTGAGTTAGATCCTAAATATTGCGATGTGATTGTAAAGCGCTGGGAAGAATATACCGGTAAAAAAGCCGCTTTAGAGTCAATAAATAAAGCTTGTTCCGATATTAAAAATTAGCATTTAGTTTGGTTTATATTATGAAATCCTCTTTAAAAGTGTTGGGTATTTTCTCCGGCATTGGAGGGTTTTCTATTGGCCTTGAAAAAGCAGGAATGCAAACGGCTGCATTTTGCGAAATAGAACCTTTTCCTCAAGATGTATTGAGTAAGCATTGGCCGAATACACGTATATTTACTGACATATGCAAATTAGATGGAGACGTTCTGCTTAAAAGTAGCATTACAGAAATAAATGTTATAGCTGGCGGTTTTCCTTGTCAGGATATTTCATGTGCAGGTAAGCAAAAGGGTATTGAAGGCAGTAGATCCGGACTATGGAAAGAATTTAAGAGGTTAATAGATGAACTCCAGCCAGATTACGCAATTATCGAAAACGTGGCAAACCTTCGTAGTCGCGGACTTATCACCGTTTTGCAAGATCTCTGGCAGATCGGGTATGATGCTGGGTGGCATTGCATACCAGCTTCAGCCGTTGGCGCTCCTCACAGAAGGGATCGCATCTGGATTATTGCCTACCCCAATGGCAAGAGCGCAGAGCGATTGTCCATCGGAAAGGAGAAGGAACAGCCCTTGTCTGGAGTCGGTAGTAAAAACATTTCCAACACCGACAACAAGGGATGCAACAGTAATAAAGGCAAGACCGCCAGAGAAAATGGTGAGGAAAGACGGCAGGAATGTTCTGCGAACTCCATCACTGGCAGAAACATTGTTACAGGAGAAAGACTTCCCTTATACGAAACAGGATTTACAAAAGAAACAACAGGGGAAAAATTACAAACCAGCAAAACAGTTTTGGCCAACTCCAACAGCCCAAGGCAGATGGGCATCCGAGGGACAAATAACCACTCTTCGCAAGAAAGTGGATGCCGGAGAACTAACGGTGAAGGACGCCGAAGCCATGATCGAGGGCAGTATAACGCCACCGAGAATGAAAAAGTGGCCAACACCAACTGCCAGGGACTACAAGGACACAGGAGATTTGAAGGAACTTGCCAAATACTCACACAAGAAGAGATTGGCATGTTCTGTTGCAGCCGAGGAATTAAGCAATGGGGAGTCGAGCCAGATACCCCAAGACTCAAAGACGGAAGATTAAATCCTGATTGGGTGGAATGGTTGATGGGTTTTCCAGTTGGTTGGACTGCTGGTGGAACACGAAAACAAAGATTAGTTGCTTTGGGCAATGCCGTTGTTCCTCAAATACCGGAATTAATCGGTGAGGCAATTATTAGAAATTATGAACAAAAATGGAACTGATATCACAATCAGAATGGGCAAGGCGTAAAGGTTTTACAAGGCAATATGCTAACAAACTTGTAAAAAATGGAACTATACAAACACATGATGGAAAGATTGACCCTGATCAGGCAGAGCGTGCTTTAGATTCACTTCGTAATCCAATGCATGATTCCAGGCGTAATAGCAATGGTAGTGCTGACGGTTCAAGCGATGATTTGCCAACCATACTTCTTAAAACTCGCATTAAGAATGAAATTGAAAAAGGCAAACTGCTACATGCAAGAGCACAAGCAGAAATTGGTGAGTTGGTAAATGCTAATGCTGTAAAAGAAGCGGCCTTTAATATGGCGCGGGTGGTTCGTGATGGAATGTTGAATATTCCAGATCGTTTAGCATCAGTTTTAGCTGCATGTGACGATGAAAAGAAAGTTCATGAAATAATGACAAAAGAAATTCGGGTGGTTTTAGAGGAATTATCAAAGGATGATGAATGATGAGGACGTTATCTATATAAAGGCTTTTAAAGCCGGATTACGTCCTGATCCACTTTTATTAGTATCCCAATGGGCTGATGATTTCAGGTTTTTATCACAAACTGCATCGAGCGAACCTGGTCGTTTTAGAACATCGCGCACACCATATCTGAAAGAATTAATGGATTGCCTTTCACCTTCTTCAGATGTTGAAGAAGTTGTATTTATGAAAGGCGCACAAATTGGTGGCACTGAAGCCGGTAATAACTGGGTTGGTTATGTAATTGACCAAGCACCGGGGCCAATGCTTGTAGTACAGCCAACTGTTGAAATGGCAAAGCGCTGGAGCAAAGGACGTTTAGCACCACTCATTGAAGATACGCCATCTATTCGTGATAAAGTAAAAGACCCAAGATCAAGAGATTCAGGCAATACTGTACAAAGTAAGGAGTTCCCCGGTGGTATTGTTGTTATAACCGGAGCAAATAGTGCTGTGGGCTTACGCTCAATGCCGGTACGTTATTTGTTTTTAGATGAAGAAGATGCTTATCCATTAGATGTAAATAGTGAAGGCGATCCAATATCACTTGCAACGCGGCGTACCAGTACATTTGCCAGACGCAAGATTTTAAAAGTATCTACTCCAACTATTCAGGGTTTGAGTAGAATTGAACGGGATTTTGATAATTCTGATCAGCGTTTTTTCTGGGTTCCATGCCCGACGTGCAAAGAGCCACAAATACTAAAGTGGACGCAGATAAAATTTGATAATGATGACCCTAGCACCACAAGATATGAATGTGAGCATTGTGGTTATGGTATAAAGAATCATCAAAAAACATGGATGCTGGAACGTGGTCAGTGGCGTGCAAGAAGTCCTGAAGTAACTAAAATAGCAGGCTTTCATCTTTCCAGCCTTTATTCACCTGTTGGCTGGTTTTCGTGGGAGGATGCGGTTGAAAGATTCTTAGTTGCTAAAAAGAATGATGAGCTTTTAAAAGTATGGGTCAATACTGTACTTGGTGAGACATGGGTAGATAAAGGTGATGCACCTGATTGGGAGCGTCTGCTTGAACGTGCTGAAGACTATAAAATCGGGGCAGTTCCTGAAGATGCTGTTATTCTTACTGCTGGCGCTGATGTTCAAAAAGACAGGATTGAAGTTGAGATAGTTGCGTGGGGTAAAGACAAGCAAAGCTGGTCTATAGAATACAAAGTATTTTATGGAGATCCGGCACGGCCTGAAATATGGGAGCAGTTATCTGAGCTGACAAATGAAACGTTTCCGCATGCCAGTGGAGTCGATATGCCTATAATGATGTTGGCTATAGATTCAGGCTACGCCACACAGGAAGTTTATAATTGGGTTCGCAAAGCGTCGCCTTCAAAAGTTATGGCAATAAAAGGTATGTCACGTTCCGTTGCTCCACTTGGCGCACCAAGCAAGGTGGATGTAACACATCGAGGTAAGAAACTGCGCAGAGGTTTGCGTATGTGGCCTGTTGGAGTTTCAATTCTAAAATCGGAATTTTACCATTTGCTGAAGCTAACCAGAAATGAAGATGAAACATATCCTAGCGGATATTGTCATTTTCCAAAATATAATGCTGAATATTTCAAGCAAATCACGGCAGAGCAGCTTGTTACCAAAATGGTAAAAGGTTATCCGAAGCGTGAATGGCAAAAAATACGTGACCGCAATGAAGCATTGGATTGTCGTGTATATGCCAGAGCTGCTGCAATTGCACTTGGCGTTGAACATTGGTCTGATAAGAAGTGGAGC
>CALCTU010000180.1 GCA_937907045.1 uncultured Alphaproteobacteria bacterium | reverse complement strand
TACCCCTTATACCATCAGTTCCAAAGAAACGTCGCACACTTAACTCTCCAACTACAATTTCAACTCTTCTTACCAAACTCTACTTACGTTTACTTAGTGGAGTATATTTACGAGGCTTCTCACCAACATAGAGCTGTCGCGGACGACCAATACGCTGCGCTGGATCTTCCATCATTTCACGCCACTGAGCAACCCAACCAACTGTCCGAGCAAGTGCGAAAAGAGGCGTATACATGGACGTTGGGATACCCATGGCTTTATAGATGATTCCTGAGTAAAAGTCCACATTAGGATAAAGCTTCCTTTTAACAAAATAATCATCATTTAGCGCTATTTTCTCTAGTTCCTTGGCAATTTTTAATAGCGGGTCGTTGATCTGCCCTAGCGCCTTTAACACTTTTGAACATGTATCCTTAAGAACAGCAGCCCTTGGATCATAATTTTTATAAACACGGTGACCAAAGCCCATTAATCGGAAAGGATCATTTTTATCTTGAGCACGTTTAATAAATTCAGGAATATTTTTAACATCACCAATTTCTTCAAGCATGTTAATAACCGCTTCATTTGCCCCACCATGTGCTGGCCCCCATAAAGAGGCAATACCTGCTGATATACACGTAAACGGATTAGCCTGAGAGGAACCTGCAAGACGTACGGTAGAAGTGGAAGCATTTTGCTCATG
Source organism: uncultured Alphaproteobacteria bacterium (assembly GCA_937907045.1). Classification (GTDB taxonomy): domain Bacteria; phylum Pseudomonadota; class Alphaproteobacteria; order Rickettsiales; family UBA6187; genus CALCTU01. Next base: position 2,933 of record CALCTU010000180.1, on the reverse strand, counting down.
GTCTGCATGCAAAATAAAGATTTGATCCATCGCTTTTGCCAACACCGGATCAACTTTATACTCCTCAGCTGGAACCGCAAACATCATATGCAAGAAATTCTCAGAAAAACTTAAATCATTTCTTGGATATACCGCAGGCTGACCGATAGAGTACTTGTAAGCCATTGCTGCTAAGGTTGGAACTTTTGCAATCATCCTAAACGCAGATAAATCTCTTTGTGCAGGGTCATTGATATCCAGTGAGTCATGATAAAATGCCGATAATGAAGCAAACGCACCAGATAATATTGCCATTGGGTGCGCACGACGAGGAAAACCTCGATACATAAAATGAATTTGCTCATGCACCAATGTATGTTCTGTTATCGTACGATTAAATTCATTAAATTCTTTTTTATTAGGTAACTTACCATTGAGTAACAAATAGCATACCTCAACAAATGTACTTCCCTTTGCTAGCTCTGCAATATCATACCCTCTGTAACGCAGAATCCCTTTATCACCATCAATATAGGTGATACCAGAATCGCACGATGCTGTAGACATAAAACCCGGATCATACGTAAATACACCAGCCTCTTTATATAAAGAGGTTACATCAATAGCATCGGGTCCTTGTGTGCCGGACAATATTGGTAACTCAAGCTCTTGCCCGGTAGTACCAATCGTTAATTTAGCTGTCTTATTTTTCTTACTCATGAGTGTTATTCCCCTTTTTAAACACATTCATCATAAAAAAAGGCCGCAAGGCGCATACAAACAGCACACAAGCGACCTCTAGCATATTACAACATCACTACAACATTGTGCCAAAACATAGCTTAACTTGCAGTTGCAGCCACTTTTTCTTTTTCCTTGGTCTGCTTAATTGGCTCAACATTATTTCTGTTTTTTTCCACAGTATCTAACTGAGATTTGTCAACTTTATCATCGGAAAATACATCAATCTTCTCAGCGCCCTCATCTGATTCTCCTTCAAGCAACTGTGTATCATCTACCTCTATAGTCTCAACATCAGCCGAACCAAGGTTGTCCGAACTCTTACACTGACCATCAATGTAGGCACCATCTTTGACCGAAAGTGACTCATACATAATAACACCAGTCACACGACCACTTTCGGATAATGTGATATTTTTACCTTTAACTAGGCCATTAATTTCACCATCTACATGGATTTCATCAGCCATCACATCACCCTTTACTGCACCAGTACGACGCACAGTAATCTTAGAGCATGTAACATTGCCTTCTATTTCCCCTTCTATTTCTAACAAACCACCGCAAATTAAGTTGCCTACAATCCTAAGATCAGCTGCAATGATAGAAGGAATATCCTGACCATTAGACGCCACTGAAGGAGCTAATTCATCAAGATCATCACGTTTTTCGTTCTTAAAATACATATTTCCCCGCCTTTAAGAATTTATATGGATCAAAGGGTTTTTGGTTTAATCGCACCTCATAGTGCAAATGCGAACCGGTACTTCTGCCCGAACTTCCCTGAAGCCCTATCGCTTGTCCTCTTTTAACACGATCTCCTTTTTTTACAAAGATTTTATTTAAGTGACCGTATCGCGTTGTAATTCCAAAACCATGATCTATCTCTATTAACCTGCCGTAAGCCCCAATTAAACCGGCACGAAGAACAACACCCGGAGCACCACTATAAACATGTCCTTTATGTCTACCAGCCAAATCAAGTCCATAATGCATAGCAGGTCTCTGGCGCACAGGATCTATACGTCTTCCATAACGACTCGTAACATAATAGTATTTTTTAATCGGAGCAGCCAATGGCAAAACATGGATCATACGCTCCAACTGAAGTAAATAATTGATATCCGAGTTAAATGCCTCTTTATCAATCATGATATCTTCATCTGGTAATTCTGCCTCATTCCCGTCAAGAATAGGAATATACGGACCACCTTGTGGCAAGCTTGAAGCTGGATATTGTTTCTTACGATATTTTATTGCCTTGTCCAGTTCTTGATTTGATTCGGCAAGCCTTTCAACATTTACACCGGTCATATCAATGATGGACTCTAATGAACCTATACGCTCATGTACCTTGCTACGAATCTTATAAAGCAACCGCTGAGAGCTGTTTTGCGGCGACTCCTCAACATCTTGACCATTCACCGCAGAACGTGCATTAGCCTCATCACCAAACACATCTTTCTCAGCCAATTGGTCATATTTTTGAATATTATCAAAATATTTATTCAATTCTCTAAGATTGTGGTTCAAGTCGGACACCTGGTACTGCAAGTTTTCTTTAGCCATGCTCGTGGTCCAGAGCTGCTTTTCTTTTTGTTCAATAATATTTTCAAAAGCAAAATACTTACCTGTGGAATACGAAACCCACAACATTACTCCTATAGCAACCACAGATGCCGCAGACTGTAAACGCTTCCCAATAGGAATGTTGATAATATGATTATCCGAAATAATGAGAATTTTCTTTTTGCATAGCAGCTGGTCTAAGAAGGTAACAACCTCCTTCTTGAACTGAACATACCTTGCCAGCAATCTGCTTTGCTTCATACGCACCAGCCAAGCCGGAAAAAACGACTTCGCCCCCTCTACTGGCCTATTATGACCATTATTAGTTTTGCGAGTTACAGACATGATTTTAAAAACCTTTATTTATCACACTGCAACCAACATATATCGCTGCCAGTGTAGCATAGTTTTAACAAACGGCACAAGCTAATTCGTATAATTTGGTGCTTCATTCGTGATGGTAATATCATGAGCATGCGACTCTTTAAGTCCCGCACCTGTTATTCTAACAAATTTGCATGATTGCTGCATTTGAGCAATATTATGATTACCAGTATATCCCATAGCAGCCCTTAGGCCTCCTATAAGCTGATGAACCACTGAAGCAGCCGAACCTTTACACGGAACAATACCCTCAACTCCTT
>CALCTU010000179.1 GCA_937907045.1 uncultured Alphaproteobacteria bacterium | reverse complement strand
TAAGAGAAGAATTAATTAAACATAAGCTTGTCGGATTCGGTTTTATATACCCCATCAAACAGTCTAGTAAATTAGAAGTTATACCCTCAGATCTTTGGCATATATTACATTTTGACATGGACAAGAATGAGGTTTTCTCAGACCCAGTACGCTATAGGGGTGTACTTTTTCAGTATGCAGAATATATTCCAAGAGACACTATGTTACAACTGATTCCCGGAAACTCTAAAGATAAGGTGAGCATGTGTTCAGAATATTATATCTCTCCATATTTAAAGTTGATGAATTGTGCAATTGATCATTTTAAGTTAGATGTAAATAATATTCCTACAAAAAAAGAAATAGTCTCATGGCTAGAAGAAAATTCTTATGATTATGGCCTTGAGAAATTATCCGATCGCATTATACAATCAATGGCAACATTACTACGGCCACCAGAATCTCAAAAAGGTGGCTATAGTCATAGAAAAAAAGAAGGGTGACACCCAAAAATTTCTTGAAGTAATTTTTCTAGCAAAAACCTGGCTTTTTAGGAGGGTGGAACGGTGCACCCCCAGCTTTTGCACCCTGTCAATGTTATAAGGTTTCTCTATTCATGATTATATTCGCATCAATATGAATATTAATAAACATGAAAGGAACTGCCTAATGTTAAATAACATTACCCAATTATCCCAAGATAAGCTTCTCACACGAAAAGAAGCTGCGGCATTCTTAGGCATAGGAGAACACACGCTTGCCGTATGGGCCTGCACCAAAAGATATAACCTTCCTTATGTAAAAGTAGGACGGCTTGTTAAGTATCGATATAGCGACTTACAAGCTTTTTTAGAATCACGAACAAACTACGCATAGGGAGTAAAAATCATGACCAAAAAAGAAAACGGCTCCATCCGCAAAAACGAAGCCGATCAAAAAAATGGTACAATCAAAACTAACTTACAAATGAATCAACAGCAAGAAATAAAAAAACAAAGGCCAGGTTCAAATCAGGAACAAAAGTTAAATGAAGATAAATTTAGCATTTATCACACACTAGGCTGGTCTGTTCATCCACTTAAATATAAAGGCAAAGAGCCAATTGGAAAATGGAAACGTTACCAGAATAAATTACCAACTGGTAAGGAATGTAAAAGCTGGGATACCTCTAGTGCTAATGTAGGTATAGTTACAGGACCCATATCGAGCATATTTGTACTAGATATTGACGGAGAAGAAGGTGCTAAGAGCCTTAAAGAACTTGAAAGCAAACACTCTCCATTACCAAAAACTCCTACGGTAAAAACTGGCAAAGGAACCCATTATTATTTTAAGTACCCAGAAGGCATTACAATGCCTATTAAAAACCTATGTCGCAAGGGAGCAAATGGCGAAATACTTAACGGAATAGATTTAAGAGGCGATGGAGGTTATGTTGTGGCACCCCCTTCTGTGCATGAAAGTGGAAGTGTATATGCTTGGCAAACATCTCCTTGGAAACATAAAGTTTCTGATGCTCCTAACTGGCTACTCGATATTGTATTACCAACCCAAAAGGCATCACTTGATTTTAATGACATAAACACGGAGGAGGATTTAATAACATACAAAGACAAATCCTACATAGACACCGCTGTTGAAAAAGAGATCCAAAATCTTCTTTCTGCACAAGAAGGAAAACGTAATGACCAACTTAATAGAGCTGCGTTTTCATTGGGGCAGTTAATTGCCATGGGGGCTGATGAGCAAATTATTACATCTAAGTTAAAGCAAACGGCTTACCAAATTCACTTAGATAATGATGAGTCCTTGCAAACCATTAATAGTGGTATCAATGCGGGAAAACAATGCCCCAGAAAGAAAAAAACAACTACGGACAGTGCTAATAATTCAGCGATTAAACCAGACTTTTTAGCAGTATCAGTCGATTTTAATTGCGCTCTTAACACGATACGAAGCTTTGGCAAAGGAAACTTAATATACGCATACAATAAATCATGGCTTTGGGACAACTCAGGTGTTTGGAAACAAATTGATGAGCGAGTTATAAGAAAGCAAATACATAATGTAGGGCTTAATATTCGTAAAATGTCAAAAACCTTTGTAAACTCAGTATGTGATATGGTAAATACAGAGACATCCATACCAGATGAACGGTTCGAGGTTAAAGATCTAAACGTTATCAATTGCAAAAATGGTGAATTACACTTTAACGATGGAAAGTGGGAATTAAAACCTCACAAAAAAGAACATTACCATAAATCTCAAATTGAAGTTGATTACAACCCAAGTGCAGAGGCACCTCGTTTTTGGAAGTTCCTAAATGAAATATTTGCCCAAGATGAAGATTGCTGCGACAAAGCAATGTCACTATTGGAGATGATGGGATACTCTATGTTACGTCACTGCGATTATGAAAAATTTGTTATTCTTATTGGCAACGGGGCTAATGGTAAGTCAGTTTTTTTGAAAATACTTACCACCTTACTTGGTCGCAAATATGTTTCTGCTGTCTGTCCTTCACAATTTGACAATCGATTTCAACGTGCTCATCTGCATGGTAAACTAGCAAACATTGTAAGTGAGCTTAGTGAAGGAGGAGAGTTAGCTGAGGCTACATTAAAAGCAATTGTTAGCGGAGAGGTCATCACCGCAGAGCATAAACATAGGCCTCCCTTTGAATTTCAACCTTATTGTACTTGCTGGTTTGGTACCAATCATATGCCACATACAAGAGATTTTTCTAATGCAGTATTCAGACGGGCTATTATTCTAACGTTCAATCAAAGGTTTGAAGGAAAGAATTTTGACCCTCATTTGTCAGATACTCTTATATCCGAGATTCCTGGGATTTTTAATATGGCGTTAGATGCCGTAGGTAAGGCAATAAAAAATAGCTCCTTCCGAGATCCAATATCAAGTATAGAAGCTAAGAGGCAATGGAAAACATCCTCCGACCAAGTGGCTCTGTTTATTGAAGAATATTGCACGCTTACACCAGATAACAAGCTACCCTCAGCAACTGTTTATTCAACTTACCAGTCGTGGGCAAAGGAGGCAGGTATTAACCGACTATTAAATAGAAAGAACTTTACCTTACGCCTGCAACGATATGGCATTGGGCCACACAAAGGTGCAGGAGGTAAAAGAATGCTATCTGGAATCGCAATCCTTGATAAAACATAACTTAGCCAATTTTATAATAAGTGGCGTTAGTGGCGGATGCTTTATACTTTATTGATATATCCTTCTTTTTTCATATAGCTAAAAACTATATGTAGTTACAGAATATAATAGGGTTATGCACGCCACTAACGCCACCTTTCGGGTCCTTCCTGGAGTTTAACCTTAACGGGTATCTTCTCCGCCCCATCTGGCTAGCGTCATAAACTTTCCTAACCGTTGACACAGTTGACATACTTAGTTTACAAAACAACTTGTACAAAGAACTGTCAATGGCATTGACACTGCAAGCCACAATAATTTCATAATAAAATCAATCCCTAGGATTCTCATGGTATACATCGCCAAGTTTTTTCTCGATATCGGCACCCTCATAATAGTAATGATGAGTTATATCGCCATCCATTTGTTCAAAGCGTTTATGTGGACATGGCCTATCTGAATCAAAAACACCTTGCTTATAGTATTTAAAAGAGTAATAGCCTGTACACGCTGCCGTTCCTACACTACCCAATATTAAAATGATAGAAGCAAACTTAAGCAAACCGGATGCTTCTTTACGAGCTTTGTAAAATAAAATTAATCCCGAGGTAAAAAGTGCCAGTTCAACTAAGAAAACCAGTTCAGCGAGAAACATTGTCATATCAACCTCCTATTGTTGCTAAATTAATGAGCCATGCGATGCCAATTACCTGCGGAAGAGTAATTAGCGGAAGGAAGAACGCTATCTTCCACGATTTCGTTGTGTCTTTTAGAATCATTATTTCTGTATAATCAGTTGAAACGCCCGTCATAAGGAATGCAAAACTGTTTCCAGGGGCCTTGGCACGGGTAAGGATATCAGCAGCAATTGGTGTTGACCCTTCCGAACATACTTCCATAATAGTTGCCACCAATACCGTTAAACCAAGCCCTGCAAGCGTTGGACCAAAATATGTTTGGAAACTATCGGCATCAACAAAAGCACGCACCGACCCTGCTAGCAATACACCAAATAAAATCCAGCGAATTACCATCCTTGATTCTAACAATCCATCACGAGCCATTTCCCATAAAAATTCTTTTGTATATTTGGTATTAGATAATCCTTTTTTTGCTTCACTCCAGAAACGAAAATCCTCTGGCAAATCAATCTTGTTGGGGTTACTAGGTAGCGTTCCACGATTAACTAACTTATCAAATATTAACCCTGTGATAATTGCTATACCCATAGATAAGATAATAAAACCAAGGGTCCAAGGCACGCCAATTAAGGCAATCAGTATAAGTGTTAGAGAGAATGAGTTCCACGGACTGGCAACTAGAAACGCCATAATCTGACCAATGCTCGCACCACGTTCATAGAGCTTAGCTCCAACCATTAAAATACCATGACTGCAAAGATCAAGCAAAACTCCACCCAATGTAGCGCGAAGAATTCCTCGAAGGCCACCACCGTCACCAAGAATTGAAATTACAAACTCACGTGGAATTCTAGAAAGAATTGCAACCATAAAGATGCCAATTGTAACACCCCACCAAATAGTATTCATTAGATCAAAAACCGACTCCGACAATATAGTCAGCCAATTTATATCAGCAAATTGCTCCGGAACTTGCCAATATGCAATATATAAAATAGAGACTGCCAGTAATGACCCTAAGAGTATATAATCCTTTTTGCCTTTTTTAGTGTGACAGCTACTTGTGTTTTGATGGTAGGAGTGTTCCATGAATGTTCCTTAGTTCTTATGAATTTAATCGCAAGAAAATTCTCTCGCCTATGAAAATGAATGTCATGCCTATTGCAGCTGCATAAATAACCATCATGTCAGTTTGTGCCTTTACCATTAAAAATGCACCTAGTACTACAATATCAAAAATTATTGCTAAAATTAGAATGAAAGAACTAGCATTAATGTCTTTACGCAAATAACGAAACACCCCCCAATGTACAGCTATGTCCATTGTGATATAAAAAATTGCACCAAGAGATGCAATGCGACTCAAATCAAAGAATATGGTTAAAAATATGGCAGCAGTAACAGTATATACTAAGGTATGCTTTTGAATATCTCCAGGCATTCCAAAATGACTGTGCGGCACTAATTTCATATCGGTTAGCATGGCAAGCATGCGTGATACGGCAAACACACTAGCTATTACACCTGATATAGTGGCTACAATAGCAATACCAACGGTAAACCATAAACCGTAATCTCCAAGTGCCGGACGAGCAGCTTGTGCCAATGCATAGTCCTTTGCTGCAATAATTTCTGATATACTTAGATTTCCCGCTACAGCCAAGGCAACTAAAGAATAAATAACTACACATATAGCAATGGAGATAACAATGGCACGTCCAACATTGCGATGCGGCTCAACAATTTCTGACCCGCTGTTGGTAATGGTGGTAAAACCCTTATAGGCTAAGATAGCTAATGCCATTGCTGCCAAGAATCCTGTAATAGAAGTTTCTTTCACTGCCGTTTCCGTTATTTCAAACTGGAAATCAGCAAGCCACAATCCACCAGCAGCAAAAAGTAAAATGCCACCAATTTTGATAAACGCCATTAGAAGGGAAAAGAAGCCAATCATGCGATTACCAGATATATTAATCAGAAAAGCAAATACTAGTACAGCTACACCTAATGCTGTTACAACCCAGCTACTTGGTTCTATATCAAACAATTGCACGCTATAAGTGCCGAATGTACGAGCGACCAAACTTTCATTAATTACCATTGAAAAATACATGAGCAACGCACTTGCAGCAGTCATTACCCCTCGACCATAGGCTTTTTCTAGGAACATTCCAATGCCACCAGCAGATGGGTACGCATTGGACATCTTTACATAAGAATAAGCACTAAAAGCTGTTACTATTGCAGCAGCGATAAAGACAATAGGAAATAATGATCCTGCAAGCTCGGCAATTTGCCCTGTCAGCGCCAATATGCCGGCGCCAATCATTACACCTGTACCCATAGACACAGCGCCCACAAGCGTTAGACTATTCTTTTTATAATTTACCGATCTCCCATGATTTGAATGATCCATTGTTACCCCTGTTGATCAGTTTCGTTTTCCGATGAAGCTTCTTTTTTTTCTTCGTTCTTTGCCTCACGCCCGGAAGCGCAATCACACCAATATTGCTTCTGTGTATTTTCTTGTTCTTGCGTCATTATGCTGCTCTCTGATTTTTATTAAAAACTGTATCCCATTTAGGTATGAAAGCAGGTACATGTGCGGCATAATCATCCCAAGCCTTACCAAATCTTTTTTGGGACTCTTTCTCTTCAAATTTAGCTAATCTCCAGTACATAATGACCAGAATCGGAAACATTGCTACCGTTAAAATGGTTGGCCATTGCAATAAGAAACCGAACATAATGGCAACAAAACCAATATATTGCGGGTGGCGTATTTTTGCATACAAACCTGTGACAGCCAATTTACCGGCTTTCTGAGCTTTGTATAAAACACTCCACGCCTTGGAGAGCATAATAAAGCCAAATCCTATAAAGACAAAACTGGCAAGGTGTAATGGATCAAAATGTGCATTACCTTCAAAGCCAAAAATTGTATGTAAGAGATGCCCATTTTCATGAGCAAAGAAATCTACTTCAGGGTATCTTGTAGTCAACCAGCCTGAAAATATATAAATAGTCAGAGGAAATCCATACATCTCAACAAACAAGGCTACTATAAAAGCTGAAAATGCGCTAAATGACCGCCAATCACGCTTTGTTTGCGGTTTAAAAAAACTGAACGCAAACATAATAAAAATGGCTGAATTTAGTATAACCAAAGTCCATAAGCCGTAAGACGAAGTTGCTTCATGTTCCATCACTTATCCTCTTCATCTTTGTTATTATGTCCATCATGACCTCCGTGGCCACCATGCATAAACAAATGCATCGCAGGACAAAGTAATACAATTAGCCAAATCCAATTATCTCCTATATGAGCGGCATGCTCTCGGATAAGGAAATAGCCACCAATTACTAAAAAGACTATTAAAGTTATACCACCCGGTGTCTTCCAGAAACTGACTTCATTTTCTGGCCTATGGTAATGTTCGTGATCATGTTGCATTAACTAATCTCCTTATACATTGCTAATGTTTGTGATTGTGATCGTTACTATCTTTATCACTGCCTTTATTACTCATCATGCTTTTCATTTTCTTCATATTATGCTGCATTTTTCTCATATACTCGTGCATCTGTTTCATGTCTCCGTGCATTTTCCGCATATGTTCTTTCATTTCAGGGGTATCCATCATCTTCATCATGTTACCCATATCACCCTTCATCATTTCCATATCCCTCATCATACCACCCATGCCACCTTGCATTTCCTTCATTTTGTCAGCAAAAGGACATTTTCCCCCTGGAATACATATGCCATCTTTTGCTACATGCTCTCCATGATTTGTCGAAATATGATTTTTATCATGGCTGGGTCCAGCATAACCAATAGTGGACTGTGCAAGCACGAAAGCAACCAGTAAAGTTTTTGCTATAGTTCTCATTTTACAATCTCCTAAATAGACAGTTTGTTACTATTTTCCTTTTACGCAGCAAGATTACCTATCCCTCAAAATTATTTTTAATTTTTATTGCTTGGATAAAGATAGTCCAATATCGGACATTCCATAACGTGGACATTACCTGGACATTGTTCCGCCAGACCTTCCAATACCTTTTTAATTTTATCCAGTTCTGATATCTTATTTTGAAATTCATTTATTTTTGACTGTGCAATTTTTAAAACATCATCAGCCATAGCTAAGTTAGAGACTCTCAACTCTAAAAGTTTTCTTATTTCATAAAGTGAGAATCCAAGCCTTTGTGCATTCTTGATAAATTTCACACGTCTTATACTTTCTGGATCATAGAAACGGTAACCTGAATTAGTACGGCCCTCGGGGCTTACTAAATTTACACGTTCGTAATAGCGAATAGTGTCTGTTTTGACATCACAACTCTTTGCAAGCCTACCAATTGTTATCTTTTCCATAACTGATATCCTTAATTCAGAATTGCACCCTACACGTTGGACTTAGGTGCAGGGTCAAGTTGTTTTTTTACTTATTTCCATAAATATATTTTTTTCCAAACAGTTAGTGGGTATGTCCGCCATCCTTATGCTCTTCTTCTTCACCATAATATGAATCTTGATACTCATTAGACTCTGAAGAAGCATTGCCATGATCATCATCTTCACCGTGTGAGTGATTGCCATGACCACCATCCTCACTTATTTGTGGTAGGGACATCACGCCAAGGCCATAGCGATAAACTGCTTCGCCACCTTTATATCCTGTTACTGCTAGCAAAATTGCTGCAACAGCTACGGTTAATAAAAATAATTTGCTAACTTTTAATGTTTTGCAATTTGAAATAAATGACCATATCGTAACAACTCCAAATAAAGCCGCTGTTGCAAATGCCCAATTTTTATGGTCAGTCATTGCAGCATGAGAAGGGCCATCATGAGCAACAGTATTGTAAGCCTCCCATCCAACTATGAGAGTGAGAACAGTAATAGCAGCTCCAATCCATAGATTGACATGAGCAACTTTTAACAAGGTTTCTCCCCAGGATTTTTTTGAAAAGATGCTACCTACAAAAAATAATCCAGTAGAAGTGGCAAATAATGCAATCGTAAAATGCACTAAAATTGGATGCCAATTAGGTATAATCTCTATCATACCATTCCTCGTATTAGTTGTAGATACTACTAATACGAATGAGAAAGCATTATCCCTCAAAAATATTTTACTTAGGATTGTTTGGCTTTTTCTCTATGAAACAATCTATACAAAGCAGGAAGTACCAACAATGTAAGAGCCGTAGACGATATAATCCCACCAATAACTACGGTTGCCAGCGGTCTTTGCACTTCTGCTCCCGCTCCGGTGTTAAGTGCCATAGGGACAAAACCAAGGCTGGCAACTAATGCTGTCATGAGGATTGGCCGAAGCCTTGTTAATGCACCTTCAATGATAGATTCATCCAAACCCATTCCTTGTTGACGAAGGCTTTTGATAAATGAAACCATCACTACGCCATTTAATACGGCAACACCTGACAAGGCAATAAAGCCAACTCCGGCAGATATAGAAAGTGGAATATCACGTAGCCACAGGGATGCCACACCACCAGTTAAAGCAAGTGGTACGCCAGAGAATATCAATAATGCTTCACGTCCTGAACCGAAAGCCATAAACAAAAGCCCAATGATTAATAATAATGCTACAGGCACAACAATCATTAATCTTGATCGGGCTGAAATTAATTGCTCAAACGTACCGCCATAAGCTGTCCAATATCCCGCAGGAAGTTTTATCTTTTCCCTAACGGCTTCTTGTACATCTTCCACAAAACTTCCTAAATCACGACCACGCACATTGGAAGTTACCACAACGCGGCGTTTACCATTTTCACGGCTAATCTGGTTAGGGCCATAAGCAATTTCCAGTCTTGCTACTTCCTTCAATGGAACATAATCAGGGCGTGTGTCAGCACCTTCTTGTTCAGCCTGGGGAAGCGCTACAAACGAGCAACAGAAGCATTCCGTAAAGAAGTTTTTTATGACCATCTTGTTGGTGTATGCCAACGTGATTTAGGTAAGCAGCATAAGATATCAACGTCCACGGTTGAACGT
>CALCTU010000178.1 GCA_937907045.1 uncultured Alphaproteobacteria bacterium | reverse complement strand
GTAAACTTAATGGCATTATTTACCAAGTTCGTACATATCTGCTTAATCCTTAACATATCCCCTACAAGATATTTTGGCATATCGTCTGAATACTCCAAAAGAAGCTCAATATTTTTTTCAGAAGCCTGCCCCCAAAACAACTGACGAACCGAATCTAATGCCTCAAATAAATTAAATGGCTTATGACCTAATTTAATCTCACCCGCCTCAATTTTACTAACATCTAGCACATCATTTATAATTCCAAGCAATGATTCACCCGATGACATAATAGTATTTAAATATTCTTTTTGCTGACTTGAAAGCTCAGTTTTCCCCAACATGTTTGCCATACCCATAACCCCATTCATGGGAGTACGAATTTCATGACTCATATTTGCTAAAAAAGAGGTTTTTGCATCCGACCTATCCTGCAACTCTATATTTGCAAGATGCAAAGTCATTTCATCAACCACCAACTCAGACATAGACCGGAGAAACTCACATTCATCCTCTCCAAATTCCTGTCTTGGCTGAGTATCAATTGCACATAAAGTTCCGAGCCTATGGCCAGACTCAGTAATTAATGGCATACCAGCATAAAACCGTATATAAGGCTCCCCATCGACCAACGGATTATTACAAAAACGCTCATCTTCTTTAGCATCCAGAACCACTAGTGGTTCATCCGACCATATAGCATGGGCACAAAATGCCATATCCCTAGGAGTTTCTTTCGCATCAATACCATGAGCAGACTTAAACCATTGCCGATCATCATCAACCAGTGATACCAGTGAAAATGCAGTCTTAAACTGCTTGGCTACTAACTGGGTGATATTATCAAAATGCTTGTCAGGCTCTGTATCAAGAATACAGAAATTCCTCAACGCCATTAAACGCTGTTTTTCGTCTGGTGGATTGACCGCCACCATCCAACCATCTTTTTTCTTTCTATACTCTATATCAACCATAGGTTACATTTTACAGGCAATTTCTTAAAAATAGATTAACTCAACACACGGCTCAATTTTACCTTGTAAACACTAATAAACCGGCCATAACCTGCTAGTTCATTAGCACCCAGCTTTAACTAAAGCCACATTATTTGTTTTACAAGATTAAAAAATCGGGCTAAACTGCCACTCTCAGGGACAATATGGCCACTATGTTGATGGATAGACTTACAACTTGTAATGGAGGTTAATGATGGCAGACGCATACAGCATTGCGCGTTCGTTGGTGGGCGAGTTTGGAGAACAGGCAAAAGAAGAAGTAAAACGCAAAATAACCCGTTATACCGAACAACAAAATTTCAATGCATTAAAATCATGGTATGAAGTACAGGATGCGCTGGAAGATATGCTCGCGAAACAGCCCCAAAACATCGGCGTTACCGCAGATGCTGACGGAGCATAAGACAAAATAAGCATCGCTTATTCAATAACGTCAAAAACCCCAGCAATAGGGTCAAAACCGTATAGCTGTCCGCTGACGATATCATACTGCCAACCATAGATTTTAACACTATCGGCCTTAATTCCCTCTTCAATCCACGGATATGATATGAGATTGCGTAGTGATACTAAAATAGATTCTTGACCACACGCCCATTCTTTTTCTTGAGACGATTTACCCGCAAGCTGATTATTAACAGCATCTCTTGCCTCATTAGCAATAGCAAGCCAATGCTCCATCGATTGAGATCCCAGCGCATCACCACCTTCCATAAGCAGCTTCATGGCATCACAATTATTATGTCCCATCACAATAATATTTTCCACTTGCAGGTGACGCACTGCATATTCAATAGCAGCAATGGTACTGTTTTTACCATTTGGGTCAAACGGAGGAACCAATCCTCCTATATTACGTATAACATATAAATCACCTGGATTAGCACTCACTATACGACCGGGAGCCAACCGCATATCACAACAAGCCACCACCAGCGTCTTAGGTTTTTGACCTAACTCTACTACATGACCAATTACATCTTTATATTTTTGATACTCAGTAGCTTTAAACACCCTATAACCACTAATTAAACCACCAATGCTGGTCATAGCCTTCCTCCATAGAACTTATTGAGCCTTGCGCACAAACATATAATTATCATCATCAGACATTGACGCTTCAAATTTGTAGCCATCTTCAGAAAAATCTTTAAGATTCTCAGGACATTTAAGCTTATGCGTAATAATATACCTGGCCATCATACCGCGAGCACGTTTGACATACAACATTAATGATTTATAGCCACCATTTTTATACTCCTTAAAGCCAATTGTTATCACCTTCATATTTAGCGTTTTTGGCTTAATAGCTTTAAAATATTCATTAGACGCCAAATTTATTAGCACATCCTCTTTGTCCTTAGCCATCTGCTCTTTTAACTTACACGACAATTGATCACCCCAAAAATCGTATAGATTTTTTCCCCAAGAACCAGAAAACCGACATCCCATCTCCAACCGATATGGCTGCATTAAGTCAAACGGACGTAATAATCCGTATAAGCCAGAAAGGATTCGTACATGTTGTTGGGCAAATTTAGCATCTTTATCCGACAAACTATCCGCATCCAACCCATCATAGACATCTCCCTTGAAAGTCCAAAGAGCCTGACTAGCATTATCTTGATTAAAAGGAGTAGAATATGCTTGGTAACGATCCGCATTGAGCTGCGCCAGGGCATCACTTAATCCCATTAACGAAGCAATATCAGAAACTGATTTGGTTTTAAGATTTTTAATCAGCACATCAGACTGATCAATCAACTCCGGTATCGTACACTCACCACGAATAGATGGTTTTTCTTCTAGTTTCTTTGATGGGGACAACACTACATACATATGCACCTATTCCTTATTTTTAGCACTTTTTTTGTCTGAGTCTTCGGACTTTTCCTCCGATACTTCATAATAATCCACTTCTACCACTTGGCCTGGCGTAACAATGGTACCTTTACCAAGCGGCCTCATTGGCAACAACGAAAGCAGCTTAAGAATCATAAATACAACAGCAAGCACTGCCAGCATCATAACACCTACAACAAAAAACATAGCCACCAAAGCGAGCACCAATAATCCTAAGACCAACCTGCGTAAATACTTCATAATACCGTTCCATTTACAAAGAGAAATATCACGTATGGATATAATTTTCTTGCAAGTAAGTCAATTACTGCGTATAGGTTAGCGTTTTACTCTTTTTTGTAAAAGCGTAAATGATAGACAAGAGTTTAACGCAAATAATGAGGTCATGGTGAGCGAGTCTACAGCATCCACTGTTGCTAAAAAACGCGTTGCCGGCACCCGGCCAAAACACAAGAAGAACACCAGGCTACACCTTACCAATGTGTACGGGGCCATTAAAGAATCCAAATTTAAACGCTACATTTACCACGATGTTCATCAATATCGCAAATATTTGCATGAAGGTGGCGTAAAGTTCTACTCTGATAGCGAGCTAGACTCACTTATTAAAGCCGGAGTTTCAGACCGACTTCCCCCTAGGGCCACAACTTACTATATGGACCTAGCATCACGAAGCACGGCCATTACCAATCTTATTAAAGCTAGGCCTGAAGAAACGGATGACTTATCTGGACAACGCGACCCGTCCAACCAATTACGTTACAGTCCTGTTCCAGGGTTACTCCATAAATACGAGCTTGTCCTTCTTTATGTAGTACGCGCATGTAGCTCTTGGTGTCGTTACTGTTATCGCTCAGACTTTCTAACTGGCAAAACTGAAAAAGACATTGGTTCGATTGTTGAAATAACCAAATACATCAAAGACCACAACGAAAAAGCCGCCAATCACAACAAACCTGGCATGTGCGTCTCAGAAGAAATCATTCCTATTCGTGAAGCGTTACTTTCAGGTGGCGACCCCATGGTACTATCTAACAAAAACCTGTTTGATTACATGCATGGTTTAGCACAAGCTGGTGTACGCATGATACGAATTGGCACTAAGGAACTAGCATTCTTCCCAGAAAGATTCGATGAAAACTTCTTAAATATGCTAGACTTATTCCACGAACTTCATCCAAGAGTTGGCCTTGCATTTATGGTGCATTTCACCCACCCAGATGAACTTCTTGAGCGTGATCGTGAAACTAAAGAATATATTGTAAAATTAGACGGCGGGTACAAGCGCATTGAACAAACAGAAAATGCCATCATCAATTTACGCTCACGGCATTATGTCACCCTAGAAAACCAAACGCCCATTATAGACAGCGTCAATGACGATCCACACACCCTAAGGTTATTGCAAAAAGAACTCAAACGTATTGGCATTAATAACCACTATTACTTCCAATGTCGTGAGATTGAAGGACATAAGGCATTTGCAGTTCCCGTTGAAAAAGCCTGGGATATTCACCGCAAATCACAAGTTGGCTTATCGGGCATAGAAAAGTCACGTTTTTCTATGTCTACCGAAGAAGGAAAGATGGAAGTAATTGGAGTGATCGACCAAGTAGACACACAAAAACTTGGACTTGACCAGAACCACCCTTTCGCTAACTTGATTTCTGAACTTTTTGGCGACGGACTCATTGTCTTTAAAATGCACCGAACTCCAGATCCAGACATGCAAAGTGCACTTGTAGTTGCCAAACGCAATGAGACTGCACTATGGATTACCGATTATGAAGACCGTATTGTTTACGACGGTCGCAAAACTGGTAACGATCGATTTGGTGTACTAGCATCTCTCATCGCACCATTTATAGGCAATGAATCTTCACTCAAAACGGTAGAACAAACCATTGAAGCCATGGCTAGCTAACTTCCTCTAAGACAACCATGGCAGTTGCATAGGGATAATCATCGCTCATGCTTAGATGAACTTTCATGCCGTTGCTACCCTTAATATAGGGCTGGCCGCTTTCATTGTTGCAAACACAGATATCGCTAAGGCTAATCTGACCACCAAAACCGGTGCCCAGAGCTTTAACGTAGGCCTCCTTTGCAGCAAATCTCTTGGCATAAAAACAGGCAATTGCTTTTTCATTCTGCGAGGCAAAACGTGCACGACAAGATTGTTGCTCATCCAAATGAAAAACTTTATCAATAAAACGCTGGCCAAACCGCTTTAATAACTTCTCTACTCTGGGAATATGGACAATGTCAGTACCAAT
>CALCTU010000177.1 GCA_937907045.1 uncultured Alphaproteobacteria bacterium | reverse complement strand
TGGAATGCGTGCTGCACTGCAACTTTCCAAGTCAGGATATAACACGGCGGTTATAAGTAAGGTTTTCCCTACCCGTTCCCATACTGTCTCGGCTCAGGGAGGGATCACCTGTGCAATTGCAAGTGATGATCCAGATGATGATTGGCGGTGGCATATGTATGACACGGTCAAAGGTTCTGACTGGTTAGGGGATCAAGATGCCATTGAATATATGTGTAAAGAAGCGCCTGCCGCTATTTTGGAATTAGAGCATTATGGTGTGCCTTTTTCGCGGACTGATCAAGGGAAAATCTATCAGCGTCCATTTGGTGGTATGACAACAAAATTTGGTGAAGGCGGTGCTGCTCAGCGTACGTGTGCAGCTGCAGACCGTACTGGCCATGCCATACTTCATACGCTTTATACGCAAGCGCTCAAGCATAAAGCCTCATTTTTTATAGAATATTTTGCGCTTGATTTAATTATGGATGATGAAGGTGTTTGTCGTGGTGTGATGGCACTTAATATGGATGATGGTACCATTCATCGCTTCCGTGCTCATGAGGTGGTATTGGCAACCGGTGGCTATGGCAGAGCGTATTTTAGTTGTACTTCTGCTCATACATGTACCGGAGATGGTAATGCAATGATTCAACGTGCTGGTCTGCCATTGCAAGATATGGAATTTGTACAATTCCATCCAACGGGTATTTATGGTGCTGGATGCCTTATTACAGAAGGTGTACGCGGTGAAGGTGGTTTTCTAGTAAACTCAGAAGGTGAGCGTTTCATGGAACGTTATGCTCCGTCTGCAAAAGATTTGGCCTCACGCGATGTAGTGAGTCGTTCTATGACAATTGAAATTCGTGAAGGTAGGGGTGTTGGTCAAGATAGTGACCATATTTTCTTACATCTTAATCACTTAGATCCCGACATTATTCACAAGCGTCTTCCTGGTATTGCAGAAAGTGCCCGTATTTTTGCGGGAGTTGATGTGACAAAAGAACCCATTCCTGTGCTACCTACGGTGCATTATAATATGGGTGGTATTCCAACAAACTATAAAGCAGAAGTGGTAACAAAAGTTGGTAAAGATTCTGCAACAGTGGTCCCTGGCTTAATGGCTATTGGTGAGGCGGCATGTGTGTCGGTTCATGGGGCCAACCGTCTGGGCTCGAATTCATTATTGGATTTAGTAGTCTTTGGTCGTGCAGCAGCACACCAAGCGATTAAAGTAGTTAAACCTGGTTCACCGCACAAAGCGTTGCCTGCAGATGCTGGTCAGCATGCCATTGATCGGTTAGATAAAATACGTTACGCCAAAGGTGAGTTGTCTACTGCTAAGATCAGGGGAGATATGCAACGTGTGATGCAAAATCATGCGGCTGTGTTTAGAACGCAAGAGTCACTCAAAGAAGGTGTGGATAAGATTCATGAAGTTAATAAATCCTATAAGGATGTTGGCATTAAAGATCGTGGGCTTATTTGGAATAGTGACCTTATTGAGGCACTTGAGCTTGATAATTTGCGTACTCAGGCGGTAGTTACACTAGAGTCGGCATATAATCGTAAAGAAAGCCGCGGAGCTCATGCGCGCGAAGATTATCCAGATCGGGATGATAAAAACTGGCATAAGCATACACTTGCTTGGTTTAATGATAATACTAACAAGTGTAAGATAGAATATCGTCCGGTACAAATGAATACCCTTACAGATGAGGTGGATACTGTGCCACTTAAAAAACGCGTTTATTAAAGGAAAAGGCAGGAAACAAGATATGGTAGAATTTGCACTTCCTAAAAATTCCAAAATCAAACAAGGTGAGTATCATAAGCTCGATTATGATGCAGACCGTGTTAAAATTTTTAGAGTTTATCGTTGGGATCCAGAAGATGTTAATGATGATGGAATTCCAAATAACCCACGTGTTGATAGCTATGAGGTTGATCTTGATAAGGTAGGGCCAATGGTTCTGGATGGATTGCTTCATATTAAGGACGATAAAGACAGTACGCTTACGCTGCGTCGTTCATGCCGTGAAGGTATTTGTGGATCATGTGCCATGAATATTGATGGTACGAACACACTTGCATGTACCAAGGGTATTGATGAAGTAAGTGGTGATGTGCATGTATTTCCGCTTCCACACATGAAGGTGGTAAAAGATTTGGTACCAGATCTGAACCATTTTTATGCACAATATGCTTCTATTGAGCCATGGCTTAAAGCAGATACGCCTGCGCCTAAAACAGCAGAAAGACTTCAGTCACCGGAAGATCGTGAAAAAATTGACGGTCTTTATGAATGTATTTTATGTGCATGTTGTTCTACCAGTTGCCCAAGTTACTGGTGGAACTCAGATCGTTATCTAGGGCCTGCCGTGCTTCTTCATGCATATAGATGGATTATTGATAGTCGTGACGAATATACAGGTGACAGGCTAGATGCGCTTGAGGATCCGTTTAAGCTATACCGGTGCCATACCATCATGAATTGTGCTAAGACATGTCCTAAGGGGCTTAATCCAGCTAAAGCAATTGGTGAAATTAAAAAGATGATGTTTGAAAGAGCGGAAGGTTAATTGCGCGTTTTTTTCTTGATTTTGCGCTTACTTTTCTTTTTCTTTCTATATTTTTTGTTTAGATTCTTAGCTTCATCTTTTGTTAAAGCTTGAGCTTCGTCTACTCTCCGAAGATACATGTAGTCGGCTTCTTTGCTCTCACCAAGAATATAGTAATGCGCATTTTTTTCTGAATAACGTTTTGCGTGTCCTGGGGGGCTAATAACACTGTCTTTGCGTCGCCAAGCTACTCCTAGAATTTCACCGTAATCTCGGGGAGAAACATAGCGCATGTTGGTGACTGAATACGCGCGTTTTCCAACATTATCACATTTTTTGCTATAGTTTTTGTGGCCTTTTTGACATACAGATTCGTAGGGCATGGTGGTACGATTCATCAGATAATACCCAGCGCCACCCGCAAGCGAGCCAAATATAATCACCATTATAATGATTTTTATCATGACATGTCGTAATTAATAGTTAACTATGTTAATAGTTATGGTACTATAAATTGGCGCGTGTGTCAAATTTGAGACAAAAGAGGTGCGATGTGTTAAGCAGAAACTTTTTCTACCTTTAACTTAGCTTCTTTAAGTTTCTTTTCGCAATGTTCTTTTAAGGATGTGCCGCGCGTATACATAACAATGGCTTCTTCTAGAGCAATTTGTCCTTGTTCAAGTTTACCAACAATGCCCTCAAGCTCTTTAAGGGATGTTTCAAAACTCATTTCTTTAATGTCTGGGTCAGATTTTGGCACGATCAATGATATGATTTGTATTACTCAATAGTTGCCACTATAATGTGGCAACTATCAAAAAGCAACTGCTAAGCAAAAAGGGAAGGGCATGTTTAAATATGCATGGATCGTGGTGCTTTTGGTTGCAAATAGTGCGCTAGCGCAAGTGGCGCCTGAGCAATCTACGGGCTACCAAAAAAAATCTGCAGTTACGTCAAAAAGTCATATGGTAGTAACGGCTAATCAGCATGCTAGTAGGGCTGCGAATGCAATTTTAAGCCAAGGTGGTAGTGCGGTGGATGCGGCTATTGCTGCTCAGCTGGTACTCAATTTAGTTGAGCCGCAATCATCTGGACTTGGTGGTGGAGGTTTTTTGCTTTCCTTTCAAGCAGAGGATCGTACGGTTTATGCAATTGATGGCCGGGAGGAAGCACCTATGGCCATCAAAGAAACAAATTTTCTAGATGATGTTGGCAAGCCATTGCCATTTATGGAGGCCGTTAAGGGTGGTAAATCGGTAGGAGTTCCCGGTCTTTTGTCCATGCTTCACAGAGCGCATCGTTATTCGGGCAAGCTTGCGTGGGCTGAATTATTTACGCCGGCTATTAAGCTTGCCAAAGAAGGTTTTGTAGTATCAGAACGGCTTGCAAAACTGTTAAAATCAGCTGGGCATTTACAGGCTAATGGCTGGCTATCTACAGATATTCAAGAAGGGCAGTTACTTAAGAATGCTCAATTTGCTGCCCTGCTTGAAAAAATTGCACAAGGCGGGCCGGCGGCTTTTTATCAAGGAGATACAGCCAAAGAGATTGTGGCGCTAGTGCAAAAAGAACATGGCACCGTAACGGCTTTGGATTTAGCTAATTACCAGTCGCGTTCAGTTATGCCCGTTTGTGGTTATTATCAGTTTTATCGTATTTGTTCAATGGGGCCACCTAGTTCAGGAGGGCTGGCGGTGATTCAGGCAATGGGTATATTAGATCACCTAAAACTGAATCAGTACCAGCCAGATTCTGCAAAAGCATTGCATATTATGGCTGAGGCATTGCGGCTTGCATTTGCTGATCGCAACCAATATGTGGCAGATGATCGTTTTGTTAATGTTCCTATAAAACAAATGCTTGATCGTGATTACCTAAGCAATCGAAGTGCGCTCATAGATCCCTCATCGCGGCGCAAAACTGTTCAGCCTGGACAGTTTGATTCCCCTCCAATTTATGCATATGATGCCTCCAATTTAGAGCGCCCATCCACTACTCATATAAGTATTGTTGATAAACAAGGCAATGCCGTGTCCATGACTACCAGTATTGAGCATGCATTTGGCTCTGGCTTAATGACCCATGGTATGTTGCTCAATAATCAGTTAACGGATTTTTCATTTATGTCTGTCAAAGATGGCCGGCCCATTGCTAATAGGATAGAGCCAGGAAAACGACCGCGCAGTTCAATGAGCCCGGTGTTGGTATTTGATGAACAAGGACGGCTCTTGCTGGCTATTGGTTCTCCTGGTGGCGCACGTATTATTAGTTATGTTACCCATGTGCTGGCGTTGGTGCTTGCATGGGATGTGCCGCTGGAAGAGGCTATTCATATGGGAAGGTTTGCCACCACGGGTGAGCGCGTGGAGCTTGAAACAGATCAGCATTCTGATGTAATAGCAGCGCAGCTAGTAAAGCTTGGTCATCAAGTGGTGTTTAGGCCACTTACCAGCGGACTACATGGTATTTATCATAAACATGGTTTGTTGGTGGGAGTGGCGGATCCCAGAAGAGAAGGTACTGCGCTTGCTCAGTAGGTTGCAC
This sequence comes from uncultured Alphaproteobacteria bacterium, assembly GCA_937907045.1. Classification (GTDB taxonomy): domain Bacteria; phylum Pseudomonadota; class Alphaproteobacteria; order Rickettsiales; family UBA6187; genus CALCTU01. The sequence continues at coordinate 9,350 of CALCTU010000177.1, read as the reverse complement.
GGCGCTGTGCAAAAACCTATCATAGCAATGCAATGTAACATAACAATTTAAATGCTTAAGAATAACAAAGCTCACAAAATTTTAGCTAAGCGTATTCTTTCTATATGCTAGGTAACAAACTCTACTCAGACTGGTATGGCTGTGTTTTTATAAGCCCCCCTGCCATATAGCCAAAAACCTTCAAAATGTAACATATTCTTAATATTTCTGTGGTAATATAAGCGTGAAATCATAGTTGGAAGTTAAAATTATGCCTTTGAAGTTTGGTAAGGAATATCAGATATTTTATGAGCCCTTGAGAAGGGGGGCTAAAAGTGCTGATGCTTTAGCAAAGGAGATTAATAATTTTATCCAAGAGGCCTTTACAAGAGGAACTGAAAACTGTGTTAGAAGGCGCCCGGCTTTAAAGCCCGAAACTATAAAGGACAGTGAGCGTAAATTTCAGCATATTATGAAATTGTTAACAATTGCAAATGAAAACCATTGTAAAGGAAACACAGAAGAAAAAAAATCGTATCCAAATGATACTTATCAAACAAGAGAACGACAATACTTAAAACTTGGACCTGAGGAGTATACAAAAGGTGCAGATGAAGGCTATAGTACTGAGGCATTTGAAGCGCTAAAAAGTTTTTGTAAAAGTTGTAAAGATGTGCTTAAAAAAAATGCTCCTAGAGATGCAAAAGTTGAACTTAGTGATAAAGAAATATATGATTGGTTCGCCTTACCTGAGGAAGGCCGGGAAGAAGTAATTAAAAATCAGATTAATCAAAAATTAGGTATACAGGCTCAAAAACCTGCAGACCCAAGAAGCGGGTTTCTTCGTGCTTTAAGAAGGCGACCAACACAAGTTGCTCCAACCCCAACCCCAGCTTCTTCTTCACCAGGAAGTGATGAAGGAAAAAACGCAATGAATTCTATAGAGCTTTCCCCTCTTAAATTAAATGAAGTTAAATTTTCAGAGGGTGGGAAAGGTACACTGCACCCTCAGGCTGGTGGTTTAAAGGACTTTCTTAATCGAAGGTTAGGTCAAAGCACTGATCGAAGAAACTACTCTGCCTTTTTTTATGGCAATTTTGCTTTTGTTACTGCAGATAATTGTCATGGATTGTTTGAAGGTCATGATTTTAATGAAGGTAAACAATCTTTAAAGGATCCTTTATTATTACCTTATAGACTTGCAAAAGCTGCTGGGCTTATAGATTTGCTATATCAAGCCAATGGCAGCGAGAAGCTGCAATGCGAAGCGGGTCAGCCAAGACCTGGTTGGTCTACTCAGTTTGATAATTTTTTGGTGGATCAGGCCAGAACAGTCTCTAAGGAGTTTTGTGATGCGCTTCCAGAAGAGATGAAAATTAAACTATGTGAAATTTTAGAGTGTGAAGAAGCTGGTTTACATAAAAAATTAGACACTACACTGAATGACTTTGCAAAAACAGTGGTTGATAAGGGTATTGGCTCAGCCGCAGGGGCAGAGGCTGACACTGACCCTGAAGCACAAAAAGCGCAACGCAAAAAAGAATTAATTGGCCGCGTAAATAAAAATTTGCAGGATTTTCTTGGGAAGCATGGTTTAAGTGATTATGTGGTCTTGGGGTATAGAGAAGATGGCAAGGTAGAGTGTAGAACTAAGGAGATAACTTTTGAAGAGTTGCCAGGTGATCATTTAAAAAATGCAATACGGAATGGCTTTTTAAAATTAGAAAATATTGAAGATCAGATTGATTCATATACTGATTATATTAATGGTAGCACATCAATAGCTGATGAAGAACTGTTGACTAAATTGGGTATTGATGAAAGCAATGTAGAAAATAAAAATCAAGCAGTATGTATTAAAAGTGCTTTTGATGCTATAAACACGAATAAAGACTTTTTTGAAACAAATAAGATAAGTCTTCCAGAACAAGAATTGCCTAGTAAATTAAAAAAAGAAATTCAACAATTTAATAATACTTTCTCTGCTTATCTAGATACGCAATTAATAGCATACGTAAATGGATTATTTGATCCTTCAAGTTCTCACTCTGATGATTTTACACCTAGTGTTACGGATAGGCATAATGAATTAAAAAATGCTTATGAGGGCCAAATCACTCAATATTTGACTGTTCAGGTGCCCATCCGCCAAGCAATTGCACAATACCTTCAGTCACATCTCGGTTTGCCCGAAATTCCGTCAGGGATTAAGCAGCTTGGTGCCGATAAAGATCTTGAGGATTTGCGCCAAGATTTTATTTCTGCACTGACAGTCAAAGTGATAGAAGGCGGTGATGTTAATCAAGATAATGCAGCAGAGAAAGCCCATCAGATTCTTGAGACTAATACTGACGGTCTTACGGATGATATGGAGGAATATTCTGTCGAGGTCGCAAAAGTTAAGAATGATAGGTATAATGATGTATGCCAAAGAATTACAAGCCATTTTGATCTTAAATGTGGTGAGTTGAGAGGTGGAGGATCTGTTTATGTCGGCTCTAGTGCGTTTATAAAGTTAGTTAATGAAATAAAAAAGAATGCATTTGAAGAGTCAAAATTAACATTGGAGGATTACTTTGAGCTGAGGAGTAAAGAGTGGAATACTAAAAATGTTATTCCAACTTCTATGAATGATTTTGAATCAGTCGTTTTAAGATCTGACAAGCTAGTAAGTATTTTGAAAAATAAAGTTAATGACCTTGTTAGAAGTAAATTTAACGAGATTGATAAGTCTTCCTTAAGTAATGTAGAAAAAGATCTTTTATTTATAGAATTTCAGGATCAGGGAATAAAAGTTTTAAAACACTTTTCGGTTAAGTTATTTGATCAACAAGAAGGAGAAGTTTTTGACTTTATAGCGTCAGAAACAAATGATCCTAATGACATTGTTAATCGTAGCTATGATGATACTTTAAGTGCTAATATAGGTAGTCGATTGGTAAAAGCTTTTGATAATATAGCTAATAATTATATAGAAGGTGTAAATAAAAGAAAGAATCAAGTACAGACGCAAATAGATGAATACTTTACTCAAGTAAAAAAAGATATTGAAGGCGTATTGAAAGAGCCTTTAACTGACCGGAAAGGTGATTTTTTTAATGATTTTGTTTATGGGGCACATGGTTCAAATCGTTGCTGGTTGAATGAAATTCTTTGTGAAGGCGCTTTTGCTACTAAAACTAACCAATTTAGTGAGTTTATTGCTAATGATAGTGCTTCAGAGGCGGGCTGTCCATCAGTCGCAGATTATATGGATGAGTTAGTTAACTACAAAGAGCATCATGGTATCACCAGGCGTGAACAATTTTTCATTGAATTAGGTGAAAAGAATATTTTAAATAAAGAACAAATACAATTTTTAAAGAAAAAAACAGGAGTAACTCCAGTGGCTAGATCTGAGGCAGAACAAATTATTGAAAATAAATATAATGAGTTAGTTCATAGATGGCGTGTTGATATAGACTATGATCGTATGGGGTCTGCATATCAGGGTAAATTTGATAAACTAAGTGAAGATCTTCGACAAGAGTTTGTTGATTCTCGGGTTTGCCAGGCCTTGATACTAAACGACAGTCCTGATAATAGAGATAATGTGCAACGCATGGTTAGGTTCCCAGAGTCTGTTGGTTTAAAATTTGTTGGTGGTCTTTCAAATATTGTGAAAACTGAGAGATTAGTTGTAAATGTTGCAGATCGTATTGCCCAAAGTGATCCACAAGTGGCTCGTGAGATTAAAAGTAAAGGCGATGTTCCAAGAAGAATTGAAGATTTACAAAGAAGTATCTATGATGAACGAGGTAGATATCACAATTTGCAAGATATGTTTGCACAGTTCGAAAGAGAAATAAATCAGAAACTTTATGATGAACGTGTTAAATTACCGCAAGAACATTATGATTTTGCTGTTGATATAGCTATTGCTTATGGTAGCATAGATAATGCCTTTGGGTTCATTGATCAGTGCAAACAAATGCTAAATGCTGAAGAGGAAGCCACTAAGCCATCCTTAGATGATGTCATAGGAAAAATGACTGATATAAGCAAAGATGCTGTTATAGAAAATGCAAGTCGACTCTATAATGAAAATAATTCACGTTTGGCATTAATAAATGAGTTGCAGGAGGAATTAGAACAAGCTTTAGAAGATGAAAATATAGTTGAAAGTCTTCGTGCGGAAATTAGACAAGAGGCTACAGAATTTGTTGAAAAGGCAAAGTATTTAGATCAAGAAAAAAGAGATCAGGTGCTGCGTGAAAAGAATAAAGCCGATATAGAAAGGCAGCGTCAAGAAGCCAAGGAAGAGCTATTGGGCCGTATGCTGCTACCTGATGCTGATAGGCGTGGTATGGAAAAAGATGGTTATTCTGAGTTGGCAGAGTATGCAAATCAAGAGGTGGATCAATTTATTAATTACTTGGAAGTAGGTGAATTAAGTAAAGGACTTGATGCTGGAGATGCTGTATTTTCAAAAGACCAAAAAAATGCGCTAAAAAGATTTTACTTAGAAAAATTATCAGATGCATGGCATGAGCGTGATTTTGATATCAATCCACGAAGTTTATTTGCTGGGCTTGATATTAAGGATGTAGAAGTTGGTGAAGGTGGCCCCGAAGCTCGTACCAAAGATTTTGAGGCTATTACTGCCGATGATGTTAGCAATGCACTTGCTGCAGGAGTTAAGGCAGATGATCAAAGGCGGGCTAATTTGGGCAAGGAGGCATTAAGGGCATATTTTGAAGAGTCGTTTGTTAAAAAAGTAAATAAAGAAAGAGTGCAGCACGCAGCTAAGCCCCGTTCAGAATTAACCTACGATGACTTTGTGAGGGTTGCTAGCGGAGCTGGTGGGCGCAATAAAATGAGTGACTACAAGGCATTGTTTGAAAGCGATGCAAGCTTAAGAGTGCTCCAAAAAAATGCGGGTCATAACTATGATCATTTTGTAGATGGTGCTTATAACGCATTTCGTTATAAAAATGGTAACCCTAGTGAGGGAAGAATTGAGGGGCATACGCGTAAAGAGTTTCTGGGCGTTACAAGAAGTCTAACAAAAGAAACTGGCGTGCTTACAACAGACTTCTTAAGGAGACTGCCAGAAAGTATCGCAATTCCAGATGAATTGGCAAGCAAGGAAATAAGCAGATTTAAATTTAAAATGCGTGATCGTAAAAATATGGAGCGTATTTTAGGTCAAAGTGATGATGTGGTGAGGGATGAGTATATTGGTGATGGTAAGAAGCCAACTGCTCCGAGTCCGGAAGTTTATCCACATCCACCAACATATGAAGAAGCTATGGGGGGGCATAAACGGGCAGAGATTCCAGATCCTAATGCCAAAGGTAAAGGGCCGCTAACAAAGCCAGCTGGTTATGACCTAGATAAATATCCGGCGCCATTATCAAGCAAAGCGCCACAAGCACAAGCAGGTACGGGCAAGCCATATGAAATGAAAAATCCCAAAGCTGTTATTGGTGGTGGAATTGCATTATTTGTTTTGTTGTTAATTTTAGCTCCTGTGGCTGCACCTATATTGTTTTATGGTGCATTGGGTATGGGAGGTGCGGCGGCACTTGCGTATGGTGCGCAGAATAAAAACGGTCCGCGTCAGTTGCCACCACCACCGCCAGAGTCTGAGCTTGCTGCTGCAAAACGTCAGTTTAATGAAGAATTAGAAACTCATAAATTAGAAGTTAAAAGAGCTAAGCTGGCAGAGCAAAAAGAGGATTTTTATAATAATGGTTTTAAGCCAGACGACACTCCCGGTGATCATAAGAACAAAGACAGGGAGCGCTAAAAAATAAGGTTAATATAAAAGAACGAATGTTTATTACATAAATATAAAATTTAGAATATTTATGGCTATAGAATTGAATTTATACTTAACAAACTTTAGTTCTACATGATAAAATAAACATTGCCAGCTGCGGCAAAAGGTCAAAATTCAAAGGATAATTTTATGTCTAGTGTGCGAGCATTTATCGATAAAAATATTACAGGATGTGATCCGTTGCACCGATCAGGCCAGTTAGATCCGTTAAATACTATTGCCGATTTGCAGCCAGAATTATCGTGTTCTACTGAGCGCGCAATGAAGCTGGATGCGGCAGCCACATGCGTTCCAGGTCAAGATCCTTCGGAGCATCTGTCCAGATAATACTAGCAATGTTTATCATTGGTGATATACTCGCTGGCGGTTGACATAAAGATTAAGGCGAATGTATTGACCATGAGCAAAGAATCCGGGCCCAAGCCACTTCCATTAAATTTTTACAGCTCTAAAGCATGGCTTAAGAGTTTGGTGTTATATTATGTAGAAGAACACCAACTACTGCCGGCTGGTCCGCTGATGTTTCCACTTACGGTACTTACCAGAGCCATAGAGAATGTTATTAATATTTATGGAAACTTTCCGCTTCCTACCTATAAGTTTTTTAAGCAGTGCATTAATCCGCTTTTTGAGCCTAATGAGTATTATAATACCATTTACCTTCAAATTAGAAATGTAGCAGATAAAGAAAATAAGCCAGATTTATATATTATGGCTGAGAACTTATTGTATTTGCGTAGAATATTTGAAAAAGACAAAGAATATATCGAAGATGCATTCAGCAAGGAGCTGGATTTGATGGATGGTGAGCACCAAGAACGTGTTGATCAACTGACTGAAATTCTTCACCAAATCACAAAGGTGCATGTTAACCAGGTAGCTAAGATGATAAAGGCAAAAATTGACGGAAGTTAAATTTTGCGTGATTCTGTAGGTTTAAGCTTCTGAACGTCAGTTTCAAAAAAAAGTATTTGGCTAGTACCTAGAAGTATTTAAGCTAACACCAGGAGGTAAAAGTAGACCTCGCGCGGCGCGTGTGGCTAGGCCCAACGGCAAAGAGCTGCAATGTTATTGTAAGTTGTCTTGCTTTAAAAAACCATGGCGGCATTTATGACAAAACTTGCACCTATGCAACCTCGGCTTTTATCGGCTGCGCGATAAGCTCGTCAAGGTGTCGGCCTTGGAACAGTGAAATGCCAATACTGTGGCCAAAATTAACTGCATCCTGGTTGTCGCAATGGCATAAAATAACGCGATTCGGTCCGCAACGTTTAACAGCTTGCTTGAGCTGAGCGTTTTCGTCATTCACGGCGCTGTTAACCAAGCTTTGGTTCCAGCGAACTTTTGCCAAGTCAAACCCAAGCGTGTTGCGGTCAACATATTGTAAGCTTAGCACCTCAAGTCCATCCAGACAAATACGATAACCAAGTTCTTGTGCGGTTTGGCGAGCCGCAACAAAGCGGCCAATATCTTCAAATACGTCGGCAATATTAATTTCTAAAATGATAGATGATTTTTGTTTGGGGCTAATAGCGCTATCAAAAATGGAGAAATCTTCGCTGGTGAGTGTTTTGGTGTTGATGTTAACACTAATTCCAGGTTTTACTGAGCTGCTAGAGCGCGCAAACTCACGTGCTAAGAAGCCAAGTAAACGTTTATCCAGTGCTTCGGTAAGGTACTTAAATAGTGGACGGTTGCTGCGTAGGTCAATACCGTTATCAAGCAATATCTGAAGGTTGTCGATATTGTTGTAAAATTCATGAAATAATGATTTAGCCTGCATATTGCCTCGAACTACGGCACAAATACTCTGGTGTGCAATGGCGCCTGAGGTGTCGATGGTCTCAAGTAGTTCAATGGTGTCTGCTAGTCCCTGAGGAGTGAGGTACTGCCAGTTTTTGCCTGTAATTTCAGGTTGTTGTTGGTCTTGGGTCGTGTTGGGTTTGCTTGGGGTTGATTGCTCTGGGAAGGCCGCTATAGCGTTGGCACTAATAGGTTGTCGACGTTTGCAAGCATTAAAAAAGTCACGCCATTGAAATTCTAGGTCATAGACAGAGCAAAAATCATCGTTTTCAAAGCCTTCGTCATTGTAACTAAGTGGATCATCCATAAAGAGGTAACGTAGCTGGAAGATGGCTTTTTCTAGTAAGCCACGGTCGTTGCCGTGATAGCACACGACTACGTCACCTTCTTCAAAGACATAAATATGCCCCTGCTGACCCTTAAAAAGATCTGCCAAAATATTGGTCGCAATCTTAATTTGGTAGGGGCTTTTGAATTGTTCTTGTAGCTTGGATAAATGATAATGTAGAGCGTAGTGATCCTGCGGGTCTTTGCGAATAGCGCCCAAAAATTCAAGTAACTTGGTAATTGTTTCAGAAGTAACAGCCTGCATAAGCTATATCACCCACCTTAAAAATTAATACAACCAACAAGGTTCCCCTTCATGAATAACTAAGGGAGCATATCAGCAAACAGAACTATACATAAATGGACGGTAAATCGTCAAGCAGCAAGTTAGAAACTGTGCTGAATATACTAATCGTGAATCAAGCTAAAGGACAATTTGGTTTGCCGATTAGTATCAAAATGCGTTAGCGATAGCGCCTGCGCTTCTTTTAAGGAGTCTTGCGGGCATAAAAGCCCTGATGGCGTTTTCATGAGGGTATCATCTCTTGAAGAGAGATGGGTATACTACGCAGCGATTGATTTAATGCGAGCGCTAAGACGGCTTATTTTACGAGCAGCCGTGTTCTTTTTAACGATGCCTTTGGTGACGCCACGCATTAATTCTGGCTGAGCAGCCTTAAGAGCTTCAGCAGCGCCTTTTTTGTCATTTGCTTCAATGGCTTTTTCTACTTTGCGGATAAATGTACGAATACGGCTACGACGTTGCGTGTTAACAACAGTGCGCTGAGCGTTTTTACGAATCGACTTTTTAGTTGCAGTATGGTTTGCCATGATGCCTTTTTCCAAAAAAATAATGTTATCTACTCTCTGCCAGCTCTATTTCTATGGCAGGGGCATGCTTTATAAAGGTTTGGGTGAATATTGTCAAGAGTGGTTTTTCATTTGCATGTTGTAATTCTTATTCATGGATGTTGAGTCTTGATGCCATGTTCTTCAATAGTGATGGCATGTGTACCATGTTTCCATAATTGGTATGGTGTAAGTTGTTTACCAAGACATAGTGGGTCATGATGTCCAGATAAATTGATAATATAATGTGCTTGTTGGCAGTCTTGATGTAGTGCAGTGGGATGAAGGCTTATAGCTACCGTAAATTGATGTTTTTGGTATAGGCACCCAAATGGATCACATGAAGGGTTGGAGGTTAATACAGGATATGTTGCCTCAGGCAAGTGATAAGAGTAAAGCCATTTTCTTTTTAGGTAATGTGAAGCATCATTGGGATAAAAGGCAAGCTGATGAGTATCTGTTAAAAAGGCAATGGTGTTGCCATGTTGGTTAATAAGAATATCGGGCGTATGTGTTTGAATGAGTCTGCATAATAAACCTGCTAGCAATGGTATAATAAACAGCTTAC